>NZ_JBHVST010000002.1:107080-286967 GCF_042885015.1 Streptomyces sp. NPDC058086
GGGGCCCCCCCGGCGTGGCCCGGGGCGGCGTGGACCCCCTCGGGGGCGTGCCCTTTTTTTCCCTCCTTTCGGTGGGGGGCGGGGGGGGGGCGACCCCCCCGGCGCCCCTTCGTTCTTCGTTCTCAGAGCGTCACTTGTTCACGATGACGGCCTGCACGGCGTTGCTGTTGGCGTCGTAGACGCCGATGACCTGCTGCCCGTAGGCGAAGGCCTGCTGGACCTCGTCGTGGGTGACCTGGTTGGGGTTCACCAGCGGGCGCCAGGCGTTGTCGATGAACAGGTAGAGGATCGACGGCTGGCCGGGGAGCGGGGTGACCACGTCCCAGAAGTGCTGGGCGATCCCGCTCGTCAGGACCTGCGCCTGCTGCTGTTGCTGCTGCCCGCCGAGCTGCTGGAGCAGCTGCTGGAACGGCTGCTGCTGCCCCATCTGCTGGAGCTGCTGCTGGAGGTGCTGCGGAATCTGCTGCAGCGGGATGTGCTGCTGCGGGTTGTGCAGCTGTCCGAACGGCTGCTGCATCTGCGGTCCGAACGCCATGGGCTGCTGCTGTCCGAACTGCTGGGGCGGCGCCGTGCTCGGTCCCTGCTGCCCCAGCTGGATGCCTTGCTGGATGCCCTGCTGGTGCCCTTGCTGCTGACTCGTCTGCGGGGTGGTGCTCATATGGGTGCCACCTTCCGTGAATCATCGAATCGTTGACTTGCGGCTACGCCCTCGGATACGTCAGCCCGTGACCACCAGGCCGACGATCTCGTCCTCCGAGAACCAGACGCGTACGTCGGGCCGTCCGCCCGCGAAGGCGGAGTGCACCGCCTGACGGATCTCGGGGGAGGGGTTGTTGAGGTTGCGCCAGTCACCGGCCACGAACAGCCGGAGCCTGGGCGGGAGTTCGCGCGGGTACGGCAGCAGCTCGTCCCAGTACCGTTCGGCCTGGCCCGAGCCGACCGCTTCCGGCAGCAGACGGGTGACCGCCGCCTTGATGTCCGGCCGGTTGCCGATCCGCTGGGAGGCGGGTCGGCCCGGCGCGTCCTGCTGCGGGGAGCCGGTGGCCCGCAGCACCGCGCGGGCACGCTCCGGGGACATCGGTTCCTGGGCCGCCGCCTTGAGCATGCCCTGCAGCGCGGCCAGGGCGCCGACCACCACCGGGGAGGCGGAGGAGGTCCCGGAGAACGTGTCCGTGTACCAGCCGGTCTCCTCGGCACCGCCCTGCAGATCGCCGGGCCGGTCCCAGAAGCCGCCGGTGGTCGTGACCTCGCGCCCCCAGCCCTGTGTGTCCACCCGCGCCCCGTAGTTGGAGAAGGCGAGGCGGGAGCGGTCCGGGCCGTGGTCGCGGCCGTGCGTGCCGGGCGGCGGTGCGCCCGCGCCGACCAGCACCGCGCCGGAGGACGGGTTGGCGGGGTTGAAGGGGTTGCGCCACCACGCGGGGAACTCGGCGGGGCGCCGCTCGTACACCGCGTCGTCGAGCGACTCGGCGCCGTTGCCCGCGGCCGCCACGACGAGCACCCCCTTGGCGGTCGCGTACCGGATGGCCGCGAAGTTGTCGGGCCACCACTCGATCGCGATGTACCCCTGCTGGTCGTCGCGCTCCTCGAAGTCGAACCGCGGCCCTGGGGCGTGCAGTTCGACCAGGATGATGTCACCGGGGCTCAGCCGTTCGGCCGCCGCGTGGATCGCGGCCGCCGTGCCCATGCCCTGGAAGGACGCGGCCGCGGTCACCGCGTCCGGCGCGATGCCGGTGATCCCGCGCTCGTCGCGGTCGCCGCCGATCACCCCGATGACGGCGGTGCCGTGGTTGCGCCAGGCGAGGTCCGTCAGCGGGGTGCCGACGACCACGCCCGCGAGCTTCGCGGCCAGGTCCTCGTGGCCCAGCTGCCACGCCCCCTCCACATCGATCACCGTCACGCCCTGGCCCGTACCGCCCGGCCGCTGCCAGGCCCAGTGGGCGTCGATGCCCTCGGGCGCCGGCCGCAGATAGCCCTGGCGGCTGGTGAAGTCCGGGGTGACCGGCGCCCCTTCCTTCGTCCGGCGGCCGTCGTCCGGGCCCGCCGAGTCCTGTGCGGTCCGCCCGGCCGACCCCACCGCGGCGGGGACGGCGCCGGGCTTCACGTACGCCGTGTCGATCTCCGGCAGCGCGGCGATCCGTGAACGCAGCTCCTGGGCGCGGCTCTCGACGCCGCGCACCCGGTAGAAGAGCGCGAGGTCGTTTCCGCCCCCGCCGTCCGCCGCCTCGGACTGCCGCAGTCGTTCCTCGCCGCCGAACAGCGGCTCCAGGGCGAGCTGTTCGTCACTGAGGAACATGTTGAGGGCCGACACGTCCGAGCCCGCCGCCGAGCGGACGCCCTCGGCGCCGGCGCGCAGCCGGGCCTCGGGGCGTGCGACGACGATCAGCTCCTGCTCGGCTCCCCGGTAGGTGAACCCCGCTCCGTCGGGTCCCGGCCCGGCCGTTCCCGGGCCCTGCGTCGGCTGTACCTGGTCGGTCATCGCGTACCGCTCCTCTCGGTTCGGTCCTGCGGGTGCTGCCATGTCCCGTCCCCGGGCCGTGCCTTCGAGGCACAACCTGGCACGCCCACGGCGACTCGTCCACCCCGGCTTCGCCAACTCGGTTTGAAATCAAGTTGAATGGGGAAACCTGTGCAATCCGTCCTGAAACAGATGTCACGCAGCAAACAGGCCAAAGGCTGCGGAGTCAGGTGTCATGTGGTGGGGTGGCAGGGACAGTTGATCGCTGGACCGGTCAACTCCCGGTCCCGCCCGGAAGGACGCACCGTGACATCCACGCACCGTTCGTTCGAAGACCGCCTCAGTCGCCGAAGACTGCTCACCGCCGGTGCCGCGACCGCCGGCGCCGCGCTCGCCGGGTCCTCGGCCGGCCCGGCCTGGGCAGCAGGGAAGTCGTTACCCACCGTCATACATCTGCCGAACGGCATCCGCCCGGAGGGCATCACCATAGGCGGCGGTCCGTACGCCTACCTCGGATCCATAGCCGACGGTTCGGTCTACCGCGCCGATCTGCGCACCGGACAGGGCCGGACCATCGCCCCGGGGCCGGGTACGGCGGCGGCCGGGCTCAAACTCGACGGCAGGGGGCGGCTGTTCATCGCCACGGTCGGTACGGGCGCCCGCGTGGTGGACGTCCGTACCGGCGCCGAACTCGCGTCGTACGTCCTCGCCACGGAGCCCGAGACCTTCGTCAACGACGTGGTCCTGACCCCCCGCGCGGTCTGGTTCACGGACTCCTACCAGCCCACGCTGTACGCGCTGCCGCTCGGCCCGGGCGGCGCCCTGCCGGACGCGGCCGACGTCGTACGGCTCCCCCTGGGCGGCGACTGGAGCCAGGTGCCCGGCGCCACGATCAACGCCAACGGGATCACGTGGACCCCGGACGGTGCCGCCCTGCTCGTCGTGCAGACCGGGGTCGGCGCCCTGCACCGGGTCGACCCGAGGACCGGAGTCACCCGGCTCGTCGACCTCGGCGACGCGGCGCCCCTCGTCAACGGCGACGGGCTGCTGCTCACCGGCCGGACGCTGTACGTGGTGCAGAACATGCAGAACGCGATCGACGTCTTCCGGCTCTCGCCCGACGGGCGCAGCGGCGTCTTCCAACACCGCCTCACCGACCCGGACCTCGACGTGCCGACCACCGTGGCTGCGTACGGGGACCGCCTGTACCTGCCCAACGCCCGGTTCACGACCACCCCGACGCCGGACACCCCGTACGACGTGATCGCCGTCGAACGCTGACGCGAGAAGGCCGCGGGGTACTGAACGCGGAGGGGCGGTGCGCCAGGTGCGCACCGCCCCTTCCGTCAGTCCGGCTTCCGTCTGCCCGGCCCGATCCATCCGATCTGGCCGATCTGTCCGATCTGTCCGATCGGGCGGATCAGTCCTCCGGGGAGTCCTCGTCCTCGGTGCCGGTCTCCGGCCGTGGGGACTTCGGAGGCTTCGGACGACCGCCGGGGTTGTCCCGCAGATACGAGGAGCTGTCGCTGCCGTCGGCCGTGGCGTGTCCGCCGGGGGCCGGGCCTGCCGGACCGCCGTCCCGCCGCCGCAGATAGCGCTCGAACTCGCGTGCGATCGCCTCGCCCGACGCCTCCGGCAGCTCCGCGGTGTCCCGGGCCTCCTCCAGCGTCTGCACGTACTCGGCGACCTCGCTGTCCTCGGCGGCCAGCTGGTCCACGCCCAGCTGCCAGGCCCGCGCGTCCTCGGGCAGCTCGCCCAGCGGGATCCGCAGGTCGATCAGGTCCTCCAGACGGTTGAGGAGGGCCAGCGTCGCCTTCGGGTTCGGCGGCTGCGACACATAGTGCGGTACGGCCGCCCACAGTGACACCGCCGGTACGCCCGCGTGCGTGCACGCCTCCTGGAGGATGCCGACAATGCCCGTGGGGCCCTCGTACTTGGTCTCCTCCAGGTCCATCGTGCGGGCCAGGTCCGGGTCGGAGGTGACCCCGCTGACCGGCACCGGACGTGTGTGCGGGGTGTCACCGAGCAGTGCGCCCAGGATCACCACCAGCTCCACACCCAGCTCGTGCGCGAAGCCGAGCAGCTCATTGCAGAACGAGCGCCACCGCATCGACGGCTCGATCCCGCGGACCAGCACGAGGTCGCGCGGCTTCTCGCCGCCGACCCGGACCACCGACAGGCGCGTGGTCGGCCAGGTGATCTTGCGGACCCCGCCGTCCAGCCACACCGTGGGGCGGTTCACCTGGAAGTCGTAGTAGTCCTCGGCGTCCAGCGCCGCGAACACCTCGCCCTTCCACTCCCTGTCGAGATGCGCGACCGCGGTGGAGGCGGCGTCGCCGGCGTCGTTCCAGCCCTCGAACGCGGCCACCATGACCGGGTCGATCAGCTCGGGAACCCCCTCGAGCTCGATCACCCAGCGCCTCCTTCCGACGTGCCCCTTACGTACGCCCCAACCTTACGGCGTGCCAAGGGGACCTCCGCAGCCCCCTTGCACGGGGGAGTGAACGGATCACTGCCCCACCGAGGGGCCGGAAACACTCGTGATCGCCGCCATGAACCGGCCCCGAGTCATCCGAGCTGTTTCTACAGGGTGCTGCGCAGCCACTGCTCCACGCTCGCGATGTGCACCGTCGCCCACGAGCGGGCCGCCTCCGCGTCGCGGTCCCGCAGGGCGGACAGGATCGCCCGGTGCTCGTGCAGGGTGCGGCTGACCGCGTCCTCCTGGGTGAGGCCGCGCCAGATCCGGGCCCGGGTGGTGGGTCCCGAGAGGCCGTCCAGCAGCGAGCACAGGACCGAGTTCCCGGAACTCTGCACGATGCCCCGGTGGAACTCCAGGTCGCAGGCGACGAGTTCCTCCACCGAGGGGGCGGCGCCCAGCGCGTCCAGCTGGGAGGTCAGGGCGTGCAGTTGCTGCTCGCTGATCCTCGTGGCTGCCATCGCCGTCGCGGCGGGCTCCAGGATCCGGCGCACGGCGAGGAACTCGAGCACCGTGTCGTCCCGGTGGAAGTCGACGACGAAGCTCAGCGCCTCCAGGAGGAGCTGGGGGTCCAGGCTGGTGACGTACGTGCCGTCGCCCTGCCGTACGTCCAGGATGCGGATCAGCGAGAGCGCGCGCACCGCCTCCCGCAGGGAGTTCCGGGACAGGCCGAGGTCGGCGGCGAGCTCGCTCTCCTTGGGAAGCCGGTCGCCGGGGCGCAGCGTGCCGGAGACGATCATGCCCTTGATCTTCTCGATCGCCTCATCGGTGACTGCCATGGCCGACCTCCCTGTCACTCCGGATGGCGCTGAGTCATCCGATGTCTTGGGCCATTATGTGGGGTCACCAGGCCGAACGGACACACAATCCACGGGCGGATCAGGCGAGAGCCTCCAGATCGGCGAGGGCGGCGGCCTCGTCGAGCGTCGTGAGCACACGGTCCCGCATCAGGATCCTGCCGTCGACGACGGTGTCCCGCACGTCCGCCGAGTGCGCGGCGTAGGCGAGCGTGGACCACGGGTTGTGCACCGGCCGCACATGGGGAGCGTTCAGGTCGAGCACGATCAGGTCGGCGCGCTTGCCCGGCTCCAGGGAGCCCAGGTGGTCGCCGAGGCCCAGCGCGCGGGCACCCTCGAGGGTCGCCATCCGGACCGCCTGTTCGGCGCCCACCGCCGTGGGATCGCCGGCCGCCTTGTGGACCAGGGCCGCCTGCCGCACCGCCCCCAGCATGTCCAGCGTGTTCGAGCTGACCGCTCCGTCCGTGCCGAGCCCGACCGTCACACCCGCGCTCAGCAGGCGTGGCACCGGAGCGATGCCGCAGCCGAGTTTCAGATTGGAGACCGGACAGTGCGCGACGGAGGTGCCGGTGCGGGCCAGGGCCGCGATCTCGGGACCCGTCAGATCCACGGCGTGCGCGATCAGCAGATCGGGTCCGAGCAGGCCGAGTGAGTCGAGCAGTTCCACGGGCCGACTGCCGTGGCGGACCTCGACGGTGGCGACCTCGGTCGCGTTCTCCGCCGCGTGGATGTGCAGCAGCGCGCCGAACTCCCGTGCCAGCGCGGCGATGCCGGTGAGCTGATCGGGCGAGAGCGCGTAGGTCGAGTGCGCGAAGAGGACGGGTCGGGTGCCGGGCCGAGCCGTCGTGCGATCGGCCAGGTCACGGCGGGCCCACGCCATCCGGTCCTCGTACGCGATGCCGTCCGCCGGGTCCGGTACGTCCATGAAGGTCGGCCCGGTGTGCAGCCGCCAGCCCGCCTCCCGGGCGACCCGCTCGGCCACCTCGTGGAACCAGTACATGTCGAGTGCCGAAGTGACCCCCGCCCGTACGCTCTCGGCGATCGCGGCCCGCACCCCAGCGGCGACGTTCTTCGGCGACAGCAACTCCGCTTCCCAGCGCAGCACCCGCTCCAGGAAGCCCTGGAGCGTGACGTCGTCGGCGCGGCCGCGCAGCAGCGTCATCGCCAGGTGCGTGTGGGTGTTGACGAGGCCGGGCAGGACGAGACAGCCCGTCGCGTCGAGGGTCTCGGCGGCCTCGTACCGCGTGCGCAGCTCCTCGGCGGCGCCGACTTCACGGATCTCGCCGTCGCGGACCGCGACCGCGCCGGAGCGTACGAAGGTGCCCGCCTCGTCGACGGTGAGGACGTCCCCGCCGTGGACCAGCAGATCGGCGTGCTCGCTCATGCGGCGCACGCCCGCTCTTCCGCCAGCAGACGCAGTGCTTCCAGCGCGACCACCGCACCGCGCTCCACGCCCGTCGCGACGACGTCGCGGTGCGGGTTGTAGCCGCCGGTGTTCTCCTCGTCGACCAGCTCGTCCGCGTTCGCGCCGTCGATCACGAGCACGCCGCCCGCGACGAGACCGCGCAGCGACGCGGTGACCAGCAGCGCGGACAGCTCCATCTCGATCGCCGCGAGGCCCGCGTTGTCGTAGGCGGTCAGCGGGATCAAGCCCGGCTGGAAGGCCGCCCGGGTCCACACGAGACCCCGGTGGTGCGGGGTGTCCGCGGCGCGGGCCGCGCGCTGGAGCGCGAACACCGCCTCGGGGGACGAGACCGCCGGGTACTCCGGCGGCAGAAGCTGCTGGGTCACCCCGTCGTCCCGTACGGCCGCCTCCGCGATGACGAGATCGCCGTCCCCGATGCCCGGGCGCATCGCCCCGGCCGTGCCGAACCGCAGGAAGGTCGTGACGCCCGCGTCGGCCAGCTCCTGGAAGAGCAGGATCGCGCCCGGCGCGCCGACTCCGTGTGAGGCGACGGTGACCGGCAGACCCTTCCAACTCCCGCTGAACACACGGTACTCACGGTGGTAGGAGACCTCCTCGACGCCGTCGAGCAGGGCGGCGACGGCCGCGGCGCGCGCCGGGTCGCCGACGACTACGGCGGACGGCGCCAGACCGGTGCGGGGTATCCGGGTGATGGGCAGCAGGTCCTGGGTCATGAGACGGCTCCAGCGGGGGTGGTACGGCGACGGCGGCGGGCCGTCGTGAGGAAGAGGGCGCCGAGCGTGACGACGTACGGCGCGGCATCGGTCGCCTGCTGGGGCAGGCCGAGGCCCTGCAGACGGAAGCCGGCGGCCTCGGCGAGGCCGAAGAGCAGCGCGGCGAGCAGGACGCCGAGAGGCAGGGCGCGGCCGAGCATGACCGCGACGACGGCGATCCACCCGCGCCCCGCCGTCATGTTCTCGGAGAACAACGTGACATTGCCGAGGGCGAGTTGGGCCCCCGCGAGCCCGCACAGGACACCCGAGACGAGTACGGCGGCGTACTGGTACTTGGCAGGACTGACACCGAGGGTCGCCGCGGCCTGGGGTGCCTCGCCGACCCCGCGCAGGCGCAGTCCCCACACGTGCCGCGAGAGCATCAGCGTGGCCACCGCGACCGCGGCCCAGGCCAGATAGGCGAGTGGCGAGAAGCCACCGACCAACGGCAGCCCGGCCAGTGACGGATCGTCAAAGGTGCCCTGCACACCGAAGACCGTACGCAGCAGGAAGCTGGTCAGGCCGACGGAGAGGAGGTTCATGGCGATGCCCACAACCACCGCGTCCCCGCGCAGGGTCACCGCGCCGACGGCGAGGATCAGGGAGTACGCGGCGGCGGCGAGCGCGGCCGCGAGGACGCCGAGCCAGGGGCTGCCGGTGAACCAGCTCGTGGTCACGGCCGTGAAGCAGCCCATCAGCATCATGCCTTCGAGGCCGATGTTGAAGACGCCCGCCCGTTCGCAGAGCGCGCCGCCGAGCGCGGCCAGCAGGATGGGGGTGAGCGCGCGCAACGCCGACATGAGGAGATCGGAGTCGAAGAACATCAGACAGCAGCCTTCTTCCGGAGCCGGCCGCGCGGGAAGCGCAGCCGGGCCGCCAGGAACACGATGACGATGGCCTGCAGCACCTGCGTCAGTTCACGCGGCACCTCGGTCGTGCGCTCCATCGAGAGCCCGCCGACCTGGAGCACGGCGAAGAAGAACGACGCCACCGCCGTGCCCAGCGGGGCCGCGCCCGCCAGCAGCGCGGCGGTCAGGCCCGTCCAGGTGTAGCCGGGGGCGGTGAGAGCCCCGTCGAGGAAGCGGTACGGGAAGCTCAGTACCCCGATCGCGCCGACCAGCCCGGCCAGCGCGCCCGAGGTGGCCATCAGCCGCAGCGTCAGCCCCCTGCGCTCGACGCCCGCGTACGCGGCGAAACGGGAGTTGAGCCCGGTCATCCGGATCTCGTAGCCGATCGCCGTGCGCCGGTCGGTGAACCAGTAGGCGGCCGCCGCCAGCGCGACCAGCAGCAGCCCGACCGTCACGGTCGACGAGCCGAAGGCCGGCAGCGCGACCCCGTCCGGCAGTTGCCGCGTCTGCGGGAGGCTGGAGCCGGGCTCCTTGAGCGGATAGCGGGCCAGGTAGGAGGCGAGCGACGATGCCGGATAGCTGAGCAGCAGGCTGCTCACCAGGAGCGGAACCCCGAAGTGGTTCTCGCACAGGGCGGCCAGGGCGGCGTACCCGCTGCCCGCCGCCATGCCCGCCAGGAGCGCGAGGACGACGGTGAGCGGTGCGGGCAGTGGCGCGTACAGCCCGGTGACGGCCGCGGCCATCCCGCCGAGCACCAGTTGGCCGTCCCCGCCGAGGTTGATGAGCCCGGCGCGCAGCGGGATCGCCAGCGCCAGGGCCAGGCCGAGGACGCTGGTGACGGTGGTCAGGGTCGATCCGATGCCGTCGGCGCCGAGAGAGCCGCTCAGGACGGCACCGTACGCGGTGAAGGGATCGGCGCCGGTGCCCACGAGGAAGAGGGCGCCGATGATCACGCCGGCGAGGACGGAGAAGGTGACGGGGGAGCGGAGTGCTCCCGTTATTCGGTTCATGTCAGTCTCCGACCTCCACCGGAGCCGCGCCGCCGGCCATCGCCAGCCCCAGCGTCCGTTCGTCCGCCTCGTCCTTCGGGTACGTCGCCGTCACGCGGCCCTCGTACATCACCAGCACCCGGTCCGCGAGCCCGCGGATCTCGCTGAGCTCGGCCGAGACCAGCAGGACGGCGTGGCCCGCGTCGCGGTAGGCGATCAGCTCGTCGTGGATGTTCTGGATGGCGCCGATGTCGACCCCGCGAGTCGGCTGCTCCACCAGCAACAGCGGTGCCTCGTGGGCGAGTTCGCGGCCGATCAGCAGCTTCTGGAGGTTGCCGCCGGACAGCGCGGAGGCGGGCACCTCGGGCGTGGCCGCCTTGATGCCGAAGCGCTCGACGAGCCGCCGCGCGTGGGCGCGTACGGCCGCGGGCGGCAACAGCCCGCGGGACGAGAGGGACGTACGGTGGTGGCCCATCGCGAGGTTGTCCGCGACGGACGCGGCGGGCGCCGTACCCACCGCGTGCCGGTCCTCGGGTGCGTAGGCGAGGCCTCGCGCCCGCCGTTCGGTCGCGGAGGCGTGCGTGATGTCCCGGCCCCGCAGGGTGACCCGGCCTGCTGTGACCCGCCGCAGTCCGGCCAGCGCCTCGATCAGCTCGCTCTGGCCGTTGCCCGCGACGCCCGCGATGCCGACGATCTCGCCCGCGCGGACGGTGAGCTTGACCTCGCGCACCGCGTCCGTGGTGACATCCTCCACGTCCAGCACCACGTCGCCCGGGGTGCCCGGGGCGTGCACGCGGTCCAGCTCGACCGCGCGGCCCGTCATCGCGGCGGCGATCTCGTCGGCGGTCGTCTCGGCGGTGCGCAGCCGGGCGACGACGCGTCCGTCGCGCAGCACCGTGACGTTGTCGCTGCCTTCGAGGACCTCACGCAGCTTGTGCGTGACAAGGATCACCGTGCGGCCCTGCGCGGTCAGCGACTTGAGCACCGCGAACAGGGCGTCGGCCTCCGCGGGGGTGAGCACCGCGGTCGGCTCGTCGAGGATGAGCGTACGGGCGCCGCGGTGCAACAGCTTCAGGATCTCCACGCGCTGGCGCAGCCCGACCGGCAGGTCGCCGACCCGGGCGTCCGGATCGACGGCGAGGCCGTGCTCCGCGGCGAGTTCGCGCACCCGGCGCCTGGCCGCCGCCCGGTCGACCAGACCGAAGCGGCGCGGCTCGGCCGCGAAGACGACGTTCTCGGCGACCGTCAGCGAGTCGAACAGCTTGAAGCTCTGGTGGACCATGCCGAGCCCGGCGGCCATGGCGGCACCGGGGTCCGCGAAGGTCACCGTACGACCGTCGATCCGTATCTCACCGGCATCCGGCCGCTCCATGCCGTACAGGACCGACATGAGCGTGGACTTGCCCGCGCCGTTCTCGCCCATCAGCGCGTGGATCTCACCGCGCCGGACGGTCAGGTCGACGGCGTCGTTGGCGAGCGTGCCGGGGAACCGCTTGGTGATTCCCCGGAGTTCGACGGCTGCCTCGACGTCAGCTCGCTGCGGGGTCATCGACCTTCAGCTCCCCGGCGACGATCTGGTCGCGCAGTGCCTTGACCTTCGTCAGGACGTCCTTGTGCTGGGCGATGACGCACTTGGAGGAGTCGACGCCGGCCTCAAGACCGGTCAGGCTGATGCCGCCCTCCTTCAGGCCGTACGACACGGTCGTGCCCGCCTTGCCGCCGAGGACCTGGTCGATGCCCTTCTCCACGGCGACGTCCGTGCGCTTGATCACGTTGTCGACGACCGTGCCGGGCGAGGAGACGCACTGGTTGACGTCGACGCCGTACGCGAACGCGCCCTTGGCCTTCGCGGCCTCGAAGACGCCGTAGTTGCCGGCCGCGGCTGCCGCCATGATCTGGTCGGTGCCCTTGGACAGGAGCGAGTTCGCCTGCTCCTTCGCGCGCGCCGAGTCGTCGAACGGGGACTGGCCGCCGACGAAGCGCGTCGAGGTGGACGTCTTGGCGGCCACCTTCTTGGCACCGGCCGCGAACGGGTCGCTGTAGCGCCGGAACTGGGGCGTGTCGAGGACGTCCACCGCGCCGACCTTGCCGCTCTTGCTGAGCAGTCCGGCCTCCGCGCCCGCGAGGTACACGCCCTCGTGCTCGCGGAAGACCGCGCAACCGACGTTCTTGAACGTCTTCGTCGTGCACGCGTCGATCATCAGGAACTGCTGGTCGGCGTGGGCCTTGGCCTGCTGCGCGACCAGGTCGGCGAACTCGAAGCCGACCAGCACGATGACGTCGGGCCTGGCTTCCACCGCGGCCTGCACGTTCTGTTGCTGCGAGGCGGTGTCGGAGGACTCGTAGACCTTCTGCGTCCCGTCGTGTGCCTTGGCCGCGGCCTTCACCCCGTCGACCGCGAGCTTCAGGAACTCGTTCTGCCCGACGGCGTCGGGAGTGACCAGGGTGAAGGACTTGCCGCCGCTCTTGGCGCCTTCGGAGGAACTGTCCTTGGCGGCGGCGTTGCAGGCGGTGGCGAGGAGCGCGGTGCCCGCCGCGAGGGCGGCGAACTGGAGGGGGCGGCGACTTCTGCGGGACACGGGGGACATGGGGATGACCTTCCAGTGGGTGCGGCGGGGCACGCGGGGGCGGCAGCGCGAAGAGGGTGGAGCGGTGAGGGGGGTGGAGCTCGGGGTGAACGGCGGGAGCTGAACTGCGGTCAGCTACGACAGCCGTCGGCGGCGCACCGGCCGAAGTCGAGGAAGCGGCGCATCGTGAGCAGCACACGTCCTCCTTCACGTCGGCCTGGGGGCTGCGGGTGCTGGAGAGTAACACCGGTTTCAGGACACGTGTCCGACTGTCTCGAACTGTGGTTCGCCATGGTCATGTACGGTGTCGCGCATCTTCGGAACATCAGGAGTGCCCGTTATGCCCCAGGAACTTCGCGCCGTCGAATGGACCGGAAACAGCCTCGCGCTCATCGACCAGACGGTGCTGCCGCACCGCACCGAGACCCGCGAGATCCGTGACGTGGACGGGCTGGTGGACGCGATCCAGCGGCTCGTCGTGCGCGGCGCGCCGGCGATCGGGGCGGCGGGGGCGTACGGGGTGGCGCTCGCGCTGTTGCAGGGCGAGCGCGAGGGCTGGTCGGCCGAGGAGACACGGGCGGCCGTGGCCCGCGTCCGTGCGGCGCGCCCGACCGCGGTCAACCTCATGGTGTGCGTCGACCGGGTGATGGCCCGCTTCGACGAGGGACTGGACGCGGTGCTCGCGGAGGCCGCGGCGGTCCAGCGCGAGGACGTCGAGGCGAACCGGGCGATGGGGGCGTACGGCGCGGACTGGCTGCTCAAGAAGGCCGGGGCGGACCGGCCGCTGCGGGTGCTCACGCACTGCAACACCGGTGCGCTCGCCACCGCCGGCTGGGGCACGGCGCTCGGCGTCATCCGTGAACTGCACGCGCGCGGCCTGGTCGAGGTCGTGTACGCCGACGAGACGCGTCCCCTCCTCCAGGGCTCCCGCCTCACCGCCTGGGAACTCGTCCAGGAGGGCATCCCGCACTACGTCCAGGCCGACGGTGCCGCCGCGGGAACGATTCTGAGGGGCGAGGTCGACGCGGCGATCGTCGGCGCCGACCGCATCGCCGCCAACGGCGACACGGCCAACAAGGTGGGCACCGTCGGGGTCGCCCTCGCCTGCGCGGACGCCGGAATCCCGTTCCTGGTGGCCGCCCCCACCACGACGGTCGACCTGTTCACGGCCACGGGTGCCGACATCCACATCGAACTCCGCGGCGAGGACGAGGTACTGGAGTGGTCGGGCATACGCACGGCGCCCATCGGGTCCCGAGGCCACAACCCGGCCTTCGATGTCACCCCGGGCCGCCTGGTGACGGGCCTGGTGACGGAGCGCGGGGTGCTGGAGATATCGGCAGGCGAACTCCCGGCCCACCACCTGCGCTAGCCGCAGGGGGTGGACTCACGCGGTGCTTTCGTCCCGGGTGGGTCCACCTCTTTCGTCCCGGGTGAGTCCACCCGAGGCGGTGGCTCAGCGGCCCGTCAGTTCCAACTCCAGCAGCCACTCCACCACTTCGGTGTGATGGCGGGCCCGGCGTGGGTCCGTGCCCCAGACGTACAGGCCGTGGCCCGCGACGACGACCGCCGGCATACGGGGGTCGCGAGCCGCTTCCAGGCGGTCGCCAAGGACCTTCATGTCCTGGCTGTTGGCGATGACGGGGAGGGTGACCTCGACGTCGTGGGCGGGCAGGCCGACGCCCTTGAGCATCTCCAGGTCCCGGAACACGATGCCCCCGGGCTCCCGGCGCCCCATGGCCACGGACGCGACCGTGTGGACGTGGACGACAGCCCCCGCACCCGTGAGCGCGGCCACGCGCGCGTGCAGCTCGGCCTCCGCCGACGGCTTCCCGCCGGCGACCGCCGCACCCGAACCGTCCACCAGCACCACGTCGTCGGGCGTGAGTTCACCCTTGTCGTGCCCGCTCGCGGTGACGGCGAGCCGCAGCGGGTCCCGGCTCAGGACGACGGACAGGTTGCCGGACGTGCCGCGCATCCAGCCGAAGGAGGCGAAGCGGGCCGACTCGGCGGCCAGGACCGCGCCCGCCTCCTTGAGGTCGAGGGCCGGCGTCTCGGCGGTCATGTGGTGCTCCTCGTGATGGTGATCTCGTCGAACGTCCCCGCCTGCGGGTGATCGCCGACGCCCTGCTCGTAGTACGGCTCCCCGGGGCGGCGTACCCCCACGGTCCGCCACCCGGCCGCCCGCGCCGCGTCCAGCTCGCCGGGCCGGTCGGAGAGGAAGAGCAGCCGGTCGGGCGCGCTGCCCAGCGCCGCCGCGATCGTCGCGTACGACGCCGGCTCCTGTTTGGGCCCCGCGTTCTCCGTGTCGTACAACCCCTCGACGAGCGGCAGCAGATCGCCCTCGGGACTGGACCGGAACCACGCCCGCTGCGCCGCCACGGACCCCGACGAGTACACGTGCAGCCGTACGCCCGCCGCGTGCCACGCGCGCAGCGCCGGGACGACGTCCTCGTAGAAGTGCGAGACGAGGTCGCCGCGTGCGAAGCCCTCGGACCAGATGATGCCCTGGAGGGTCTTGAGCGGGGTGGCCTTGCGATCCTCGTCGAGCCAGCCGTTCAGGGCCTTCTCGACGCGGGCGGCGTCCGCGTCGGGCTCCGCGATCAGCTCCCGCACCTGCGCGGTCGCCCGCGCCACCGCCGGATCACCGCTCCGCTCCGAGAGCAGTGCTCCGAATCGAGAGCGGGAGTACGGGTACAGCACGTCCACGACGAAACCCGTGGCGCTCGTGGTGCCCTCGATGTCGAGCACCACCGCGTCCACGTCGAACCGGAGCGTCACGCCGTGGCCCGGTCCCGCTGGTACCCCGCGTCGATCGTGTCGAAGTCCGGGAAGCGGTCCGCGATCCGGTCACCGGTGAAGTTCCCGACCCAGCCGTCCTCCTCGTGGAAGAACCGGATCGCGGTGAACGACGGCGACGTCCCCATGTCGAACCAGTGCGTCGTACCGCGCGGCACGCCCAGCAGGTCGCCCTTCTCGCACAGCACGGCGTGCACCTCGCCGCCGACGTGGAGGTAGAAGATCCCGGACCCCGAGACGAAGAAGCGCACCTCGTCATCGTCGTCGTGCGTGTGCTCCTGGAGGAACTTCGCGCGCGCCCCCTTCGCCTTGGCGGGGTACTCGGGGTCGTCGCTGGGGTGCAGCCCGAGGACGTCGACCGTCGTGAAGCCCTCCTCCGCGTTCAGCTTCTCGATCTCGGCACCGTACGCGGCGAACACCGTGTCGCTGTCCGCGTCCGCGGGCACGTCCTCGCGGACCGGCCACTGCTCGTAGCGCACACCGATCGGCGCGAGCGCGGCGGCGATCTCGGCCGGGTCGGAGGTGCGGCGCACCAGCGTCTCGGGTCCGGACTCGGGCCAGGTCGTCAGCAGGGTCATGAGAGAAACTCCAAGGGATGGATGGGATGTCCGGATACCGAGACTGGCATCGGTGCCCGGCCCAGAGACGAGGAAGGCGGCGTGCAGGAGGCGGGAGAGCCGGTGGTCAGCCGCGACACGCCGCGCCGGTGCAGCGGTGCATCGCTGTCGCGCATGGTGTCGTCATCGGAAGCCTCACTGTCCAACGTCGTCCGGCGATGGTAACTCCCGCCCGGTGATCGGCCGAGTGTGGCGAAGCGGGTGTTTCACATACTGAGAATCGAAGTCCAATACTTTGACGGCCGGCTGGAAACGTTCACATGATCTGCCTATGAAGACGCTGCTGCTCGTGCGGCGGCTGTACGTGGACTTGCTCCGGTCGACCACAGCCCGCTGTCGCTGACCTCCCCCCCGGAGCGCTCAACCACGCCCCGCCCTCGGCGCGTTCCCCGTGAACCCGAGGCGCCCGCCCGTGTACGAGACGTATGTCGCCCTGGCATGTTTCCTCCCCGGCGCTCCGGACCGGCACTCCCTCTTCGCCTCGCTCATTCTGCTTGCCCCAGCCCTGGAGCCCTCATGTCCCGTACCGCCCGCACCCGCGTCCCCCTCGCCGCGCTGTCGCTCGCTTCCGTCTCCGCGCTCTTCCTCGCGGGCTGCTCCCAGTCCTCCAACGCCTCGCAGAGCACCGGCGACCGGGCCGCCTCGGCCTCCGCCGCGACCGGCAAGAAGCCCGCCCCGTTCAGCAAGGGCGACGTGAAGGTGGCCCTGGTCCGGCAGAGCGGCGCCGGCGACTACTTCGAGCAGTGGGGCAACGGCGCCAAGGCACAGGCCAAGGCGCTCGGCATCGACCTGACCGTGTACGACGCCCAGGCCGACAACGCCAAGCAGGCCACCGACCTTTCCTCGGCCATCAACTCCGGCGCGCAGGCCATCATCGTCGACCACGGCTTCCCGGCCACGATCCAGCCCGAGATCGACCAGGCGGTGAAGAAGGGCATCAAGGTCGTCGTCTACGACGTCGAGACCACCAACAAGAGCGTCGTCAGCACCAAGCAGGACGACGCGAGCATGGCGCAGGCCGTGCTCGACGTCATGGCGAAGGACCTCGGCAAGAACGCCAAGGTCGGTTACGTCAACGTCGCCGGGTACGCCGCCCTCGACAAGCGCGACAGCGTCTGGAAGAAGACCGCCGACGCCCATGGCTGGAAGCAGGCGTTCAAGGTCGGCAAGGTCACCGACTCCACCGCCACCGACAACGTTCCCCTGGTGTCCGCCGCGCTCACCCAGAACTCCGACGTGACCGGTGTCTTCGCCCCCTACGACGAGCTCGCCAAGGGCACCGTACTCGCCGTCCAGAACAAGAAGCTCCGGGGCAAGGTGAAGGTCTTCGGCGCGGACGTCTCCAACGCCGACATCCAGAACATGACCGCCAAGGACAGCCCGTGGGTCGCCACGGCGGGCACCGACCCGTCCGCGGTCGGCGCCGCCGTCGTCCGTACGGCCGCCCTGGAACTGGCCGGTCAGCTGAACACCACCTCGGTCGAGTTCCCGGCCGTCGCCATCACCCAGGACTTCCTGAAGCAGAACAAGATCGAGAACATGGACCAGCTGCGCACGGCGCTGCCCGCGCTGAACCTCTCCAAGGTCAGCACCGCGGACTGGATCCCCAATGTCGCCCACTGACGCACCGGTGGAGAGCGCGGCGGTCGCCCTCCACGACGTCAGCATGGCCTTCGGGGGCAAGACGGTGCTCGTCTCCGTCTCCCTCGACATCGCGCCGGGCAGCGTCGTCGCGCTGCTCGGCGCGAACGGCGCCGGCAAGTCCACGCTCATCAAGATCCTGTCCGGCGTGCACACGGAGCACGGCGGACAGGTGAGCGTGAACGGCGTGGCCGCCGCGCTCCACTCCCCGCTCGCCGCCCGCCGGCTGGGCATCCAGACGGTGCACCAGCGCATCGGTGAGGGCATCGTGCCCGGCCTCTCGGTCGCGGAGAACCTGGTCTTCGAGGAGCTGGCCCAGACGCGCGGCAACCCGTTCCTGAACGGACGCCGGCTGCTGGCCCGCGCCCGCGAGATCCAGTCGGCCCTCGACCTCGGCTGGAGCGACGCCGTGCTCAGGCGGGACGTCACCGAACTCGGCGTCTCCGACCGCCAGTTGCTGATCCTGGCCCGGGCCCTGGCGACCCGGCCCCGCCTCCTCGTCCTCGACGAGCCGACCTCCGCGCTCTCCGCCGCCGAGGCGCGGCGCCTGTTCGCGCTCGTCGAACGGATGAGGTCGGAGGGCATCGCGGTGCTCTACGTCTCCCACCGCCTCGGCGAGATCGACGCGCTCGCCGACCGCCTGGTCGTCCTGCGGGACGGCCGTCTCAGCGAGGACCAGGTCAAGCCCTTCGACTGGGACAGCGCCCTGCGCGCCATGCTCGCCCAGGCTCAGGAGACGACCACCGCCCGGCCGCAGCACACGGGCGAACACGGGGAGGTCGTCCTCTCCCTGCGTGGCGTCCCGCTCCTGGCGGGCCACCCGCCCCAGGACCTCGACCTGCGCGCCGGCGAAGTCACCGGTGTCGTCGGGCTGCTGGGCGCGGGCAAGACCGAACTGGCCCGGGGCCTCTTCGGCGCCGAACCCTTCACCGGGGGGACCATCGAGCTGGACGGCAAGCCCTACGAGCCGCGCCGCCCGGCCGACGCCATCCGCGGCGGCATCCACCTGGTCCCGGAGGACCGGCACGCGGACGCGCTGGTCCCCGGCTGGTCGGTGGCCCAGAACATCTCCCTGCCGTTCCTCAGGTCGCTCTCCACGGGGGGACTCGTGAGCCGCGCCAAGGAGGACGCGCTCGGCCGCGCCACCATCGAGCAGCTCGGCGTCGTCGCCCGGGACGAACACAGCACCGTCGAGGAGCTGTCCGGCGGCAACCAGCAGAAGGTCGTCGTCGGCCGCTGGCTCGCCGAGAACCCCCGTGTCCTCATCCTGGACGAACCGTTCCGAGGCGTGGACATCGGCGCCCGCCGCGACATCGGCCGCCGCGCCCGTGCCCTGGCCGCCGAAGGAGCCGCCGTCCTCGTCCTGTCCGCCGACGTCGACGAGATCCTCGAGATCGCCGACCGGGTCGTCGTCCTGGCCGCGGGCGAGATCCGCCTCGACGCCTACGGGGAAGACGCGGAGCGCGACCGCGTGATCCAGACCATCTCGGCGTCCGTCTGATGCCCGGCACACCAGGAAGTACGCCATGACCACCACCCAGAGCACCCCCGCGCGGGCGGCGACCCCGTCCGCGCCCGCCGTCGGCCACCGGATCCAGAACGCCGTCATCACATACGGCTTCATCTTCGTCACCGTCACGCTCTTCGCGTACTTCGCGATCAGCGAGCCGTCCTTCCGCGACTCGGCGACGCTCCTCGACACCCTCCGGTACGTCTCCGTCGCCGCCATCCTCGGCCTCGGCGTCACGCTCACCATGGCCGTCGGCGGAATGGACATGTCCGTCGGCGCCGTCGCCGGGCTCGGCGTCACGGTCGCCGCGAAGACGATGGTCACCTACAACCAGGTCGGCACGGTCGCGATCCTCGCGGTCGTCGCGGCGGGCGCACTGGCCGGGTTGCTGAACGCCCTGCTGATCGTCGTCCTCAAGATCCCCGACATGCTGGCCACGCTCGGCACCATGTTCGTGATCCAGGGCACCAAACTCATCCTGGTCGACGGCCAGTCCATCACCCCCGGCATGACCCAGTCCGACGGCACCACCGCGCCCGGCAGGTTCACCGAGGGCTTCCTGCGCATCGACCGCGGCACCTTCCTCGGCGTACCCGTCTCGGTGCTGATCTTCGGCGCGCTGACCGTCGTCGCCTGGGTGTTCCTGGCCCGCACCCGCTGGGGGCGTGTGCTGTACGCGATCGGCGCCAACCCCGAGGCCTCGCGGCTGGCCGGCATCCGCGTCGGCGCGTACCGGGCACTCGCCTACGTCCTGTCCGGCGTCCTCGCCTCCGTCGGCGGCCTGATCCTGGCCTCCCGCATCGGCCAGGGCGATGTCTCCGCCGGCACCTCCCAGCTGCTCGAAGCCGTCGCCGTCGCCCTCGTCGGCACCTCCGTCCTCGGTCGGGGCCGCCCCAACGTCTGGGGCACGGCCCTGGGCGCCGTCCTGATCGGGATCATCACCACGGGTCTGACCATCAAGGGACTGCCGTACTACACGCAGGACGTCGTCGAGGGCGCGGTCCTCATCCTCGCCCTGGTCTTCAGCTTCACCCTGTCCAAGCGCCGCACCGCATAAGGGAGTTACGAGTCGATGGGCTACCGCATCCTGGAGACCGAGGACGTCGCCGGCTACCTGCGCGAGCGCGGCCACTGGGGCACCGACGAGCCGGAGGTCCGCGAGGTCTCCGACGGCAACATGAACCGCGTCTTCCTCGCCACCGCCACCGACGGCACCCGGAGCCTCGCCGTCAAGCAGGCCCTGCCCTGGGTGCGGGTCGCGGGCCCCTCCTGGCCGATGAGCCCCGAGCGCGCCGACGCCGAGGCCCGCGCCTACGAGCAGGTCGCCGAGGTCGCCCCGGACAAGATCCCGGCGATCCACGGCTACGACTCCGACAACTACGCCCTCGTCATGGAGGACATGTCCGACCTGGAGGTGCTGCGCACGATCCTCAACGAGGGCGGCACCTACGGCCCGGACACCTCCCGCCGCATCGGCGAGTTCGTCGCCCAGCTCTCCTTCGCCACCAGCGACTTCGGCATGCCCTCCGCCGAACGCAAGGCGCTGATCGCGGCCTCCGTCAGCCCCGAGCTGTGCAAGATCACCGAGGATGTCGTGCTCAGTGAGCCGTACCTCGAGCACGAGCACAACCACTGGCACCCCGGCCTCGACGATCTCGCCGCCGCCTTCCGCTCCGACCCGCGACTGCGCACCGAGGTCGCCGAACTGCGCCACCTCTTCATGACCGGCGCGCAGGCCCTGCTCCACGGCGACCTGCACACCGGCAGCGTCATGGTCGGCACGCGCGAGGGCGCCCCGGTGGTACGGGTCTTCGACCCCGAGTTCTCCTTCGTCGGGCCGATCGGCTTCGACCTCGGCCTGTACTGGGCGAACACGCTCGTCTCCGCGGCCCGCGCCGACGCGCTCGGCGTCGAGGGCGACCACGGCGACCAACTCCGGCTCTCCTGGGACGCGTTCAGGGGGGAGTTCCGCCGCCTGTGGCCGACCCGCGTCGACACCTTCTTCGACGACGCCTTCCTCGACCGCTTCCTGGACCGCGTCTGGACCGAATCCCTGGGTTTCGCCGGCGCGGAGATCGTCCGCCGCGTCATCGGCTTCGCCCACCTCACCGACCTCACCACCCTCCCGGACCCGGTACCCGCCTCCCGGCGCGCGCTCCTCCTCGGGCGCGAACTGATCGTCCGCCGCGCGGAGTTGACGTCACCTGAGGACGTCGAGGCACTCCTGCGCTGACGGGCGCCCGGCTGTGGCGGCGCACGCGGAGAGGCGGCTCCCCCCGTGGGAGCCGCCCCTCGAACCGATCGGATCACCCGCTCAGGGTGTGGTCACTTCTTGTCGAGCAGGTCCTGCACCTTGCCGCGGACCTCGTCCGTGGCGAGCCCGCGGATCGTCAGCGTCGTACGGCGGCGCAGCACGTCGTCCGTCGTCTCGGCCCACTCGTGGTCGCGGGCCCACACGACCTGCGCCCAGATCTCCGGGGCGTCCGGGTGGACGCGCTCGCCGAGCTCCGGGTTCTCGTTCGCCAGGCGCGCGATGTCGAAGGCCAGCGAACCGTAGTGCGTCGCCAGGTGCTTGGCGGTGTCGGCGCCCATACGGGGGCCGGGCGCCGGGCCGTCGACGAGCAGCCGGTGGGCGACCGCGCGCGGGTTGGCGACACCCGGCAGCGGCATCTTCTTCGGCAGCTCGGAGATCGGCTCGAAGTCCTCGCCCAGCGGGTGGCCCGGCAGCGACTCCAGCTTCTTCATGACCGTACGGCCGATGTGCCGGAAGGTGGTCCACTTGCCGCCCGCGACGGACAGCATCCCGCCACGGCCCTCCGTGACGACCGTCTCGCGCTTGGCCTTCGAGGTGTCGCCGGGGCCGCCGGGCAGCACCCGCAGACCGGCGAAGGAGTACGTGATCAGATCACGGGAGAGCTGCTGGTCGCGGATGGAGAACGCGGCCTCGTCCAGGATCTGGGATATGTCCTTCTCGGTGACCGAGACGTCCGCCGGGTCGCCCTCGTACTCCTCGTCGGTCGTGCCGAGCAGCAGCATGTCCTCCCAGGGGAGGGCGAAGGTGATGCGGTACTTGTCGATCGGGGTCGCGAGCGCGGCCTTCCAGGGAGAGGTGCGCTTGAGTACCAGGTGCGCGCCCTTGGACAGACGGATGGACGGCGCCGCGTTCGGGTCCTCCATCCTGCGCAGGTGGTCGACCCAGGGGCCGGTGGCGTTGAGGACGAGGTGCGCGTTGACCCCGAACTCCGCGCCGTTCGTACCGTCCTTGAGGTCCGCGCCCGTGACCCGGCCCTTGGTGAAGCGCAGGCCGGTCACCTCCGCGTGGTTGAGGACGACCGCGCCCGCCTCGACGGCCGCGCGGACCGTCATCAGCGCCATGCGCGCGTCGTTCATCTGGTCGTCGCCGTACACGGCCACGGCCTTGAGGTTCTCGGTGCGCAGCTCCGGCACGTCCTGCTGCGCCTTGGCCGGCGAGAGCAGGTGGCCGACGCCGTCGCCGAACGCCGACAGTGCGGAGTAGGCGAAGACGCCCGCCCCGAGCTTCGCCGCGCCGTGCGGCCCGCCCTTGTACACGGGGAGGTAGAACGTGAGCGGGTTCGCCAGGTGGGGGGCCACCTGACGGGAGACCGCACGGCGCTCGAAGTGGTTCTCCGCCACCAGCTTCACCGCGCCGGTCTGCAGGTAGCGCAGACCGCCGTGGAGAAGCTTGGAGGAGGCGGAGGAGGTGGCGCCGGCGAAGTCGCCGGCGTCGACCAGAGCCACCCGCAGACCGGACTGCGCGGCGTGCCAGGCGGTGGAGATGCCCAGGATGCCGCCGCCGATCACGAGAAGGTCGTACGTCGCCTTGGAGAGCTGCTCCCGGGTCTCGGCGCGGCTCGGGTTGGAGCCGGAGGCCGGGTGCGTACCGAGGGCAGGCACGGACTGCAGGGTGGACTGACTGGTCATTGCGGGTTGTTACTCCTTGTCAGTTCTCGTCTTCGATCCAGCCCATGGTCCGCTCCACGGCCTTGAGCCAGCTCTTGTACTCACGGTCGCGGATCTCCGCGTCCATGTTGGGGGTCCATTCCGCGGCCCGGCGCCAGTTGGCGCGCAGGTCCTCGGTGTTGGTCCAGAAGCCGACGGCGAGACCGGCGGCGTAGGCGGCGCCGAGGCAGGTGGTCTCGGCGACCATCGGGCGCACCACGGGGGCGTCCAGGACGTCGGCCAGGGTCTGCATCAGCAGGTTGTTGGAGGTCATGCCGCCGTCGACCTTGAGGGCCGTGAGTTCGACGCCGGAGTCCTTCGTCATGGCGTCGGTGATCTCACGGGTCTGCCAGGCGGTGGCCTCCAGGACGGCGCGCGCGATGTGCGCCTTGGTGACGTACCGGGTCAGACCGGCGATCACACCGCGGGCGTCGGAGCGCCAGTACGGGGCGAACAGACCGGAGAAGGCCGGCACGAAGTAGGCACCGCCGTTGTCCTCGACCGAGGACGCGAGGGTCTCGATCTCGGCGGCGGACTTGATCAGGCCCATCTGGTCGCGCATCCACTGCACCAGCGAACCGGTGACGGCGATCGAGCCCTCGAGGGCGTAGACCGGAGCCTGGTCGCCGATGCGGTAGCCGACCGTGGTGAGCAGGCCCGAGTACGAGTTGATGATCTTGTCACCGGTGTTCATCAGCATGAACGTGCCGGTGCCGTACGTGGACTTGGCCTCGCCCTCGGAGAAGCAGGTCTGGCCGAACAGGGCCGCCTGCTGGTCGCCGAGCGCGGAGGCGACCGGGATGCCGCCGAGCAGCTCGCCGAGCCGGCCGCCGGTCACCTCGCCGTACACCTCGGCGGAGGAGCGGATCTCCGGCAGCATGGCCAGCGGGACGCCGATGGACTCGGCGATCTTGTCGTCCCATGCCAGGGTGTGCAGGTTCATCAGCATGGTGCGGGAGGCGTTGGTGACGTCGGTGACATGGTGGCCACCGTTCGCACCGCCCGTCAGGTTCCAGATGACCCAGGTGTCCATGGTGCCGAAGAGAATGTCCCCGGCCTCGGCGCGCTCGAGCAGGCCGTCGACGTTGTCGAGCAGCCAGCGGGCCTTGGGGCCGGCGAAGTAGGACGCGAGCGGCAGGCCGGTCTCGCGGCGGAAGCGGTCCTGGCCCACGTTGCGGCCGAGCTCCTTGCAGAGCGCGTCGGTGCGGGTGTCCTGCCAGACGATGGCGTTGTGGACGGGCTCACCGGTGTTCTTGTCCCACAGCACGGTGGTCTCGCGCTGGTTGGTGATGCCGATGGCCTTGATGTCGTCGCGGGTGATGCCGGCCTTCTCGATGGCCCCGGCCACGACTTCCTGGACGTTGGTCCAGATCTCGGTGGCGTTGTGCTCGACCCAGCCCGGCTTCGGGAAGATCTGCTCGTGCTCCTTCTGGTCGACGGAGACGATGCGTCCGTCGCGGTCGAAGACGATGCAGCGGCTGGACGTGGTGCCCTGGTCGATCGCGGCGATGAAGGGGCCGGCGGTGTGTGCGTCGGTCACGGTGTGCTCCTGAAGGTTCCGTATGAAAGGGGCTGGCTCACGGCGTATTGCTCACAGCCTGACGGCGTATTGCTTGCGGCTCGGAAAACCTTGCGGTTCAAAGAGGGCCCGAGGCCCGAAGGCCTCGGGGCTTTAAGCAAAGGCGACGTTGTAGAGGCCTGCGGCGATCGCGCCGCCGATCAGCGGACCGACGACCGGAACCCAGGCGTAGCTCCAGTCGGAGCCGCCCTTGTTCGGCAGGGGGAGCAGCGCGTGCACGATGCGCGGGCCGAGGTCACGGGCCGGGTTGATCGCGTAACCGGTGGGTCCACCGAGGGAGAGGCCGATGGAGACAACCACCAGCGCGGTGATCAGTGCGCCCAGCGGGCCGAGGCCGTTGCCCTTGTCGTTGAGACCCTGCGTGAGAACCGCGAGCACCAGCACGACGGTGGCGATGATCTCCGTGACGAGGTTCTGCACCGCGTTGCGGATCTCGGGGCCGGTGGAGAAGATGCCGAGCACGGGGCCCGCGCCCTTCTCCTCCGCCTCGACGGCCTTGGCACCAGCGGCCTGCGCGTCCGCGGCCCCGACGATGTCGGGGTCGGTCAGGTGCGCGTGGAACTGTCCGTAGTACACGACCCAGACCAGCGTGGCGCCGATCATCGCGCCGAGCAGCTGGCCGCCCCAGTACACCGGCAGGTTGTTCCAGCCGCCGTCCTTGATGGTCAGCGCCAGCGTCACGGCCGGGTTCAGGTGTGCGCCGGACAGCGGCGCGGAGGTGTAGACCGCCGTGAGGACCGCGAAGCCCCACCCGAAGGCGATGGCGAGCCAGCCGGCGTTTCTGGCCTTGGAGGCCTTCAGCGTGACGGCGGCACAGACGCCACCGCCGAGCAGGATGAGTATGGCGGTACCTATGGTCTCGCCGATGAAGATGTCGGAGCTGGACACCCGCGACTCCTTTGTCCTTCGTCCAGGGGAAGGCGAACCCCGGGTCCCACCGGTGGTTCGCGCCCTCGGGGGTGAGGGCGATGCCGGCCCATGGCACTGTCACACTCTAACGCGTATTGCCGGTAGGTGTTCGACAATGCCGACCGATGGACGGGAGTCTTGCCCTGGGGTTACCAGCTCGTCAAGAGTTCCGTTATCGAAAACACGATCGTTATTGATCGCTGTGAGTTATCGATCTTGAGAGGCCTCGGCGGCTCGCGCGTACATGCCAAAAGGGGCCGGTACGTAGGACACGTACCGGCCTGTTGTCGTACGGGGTTCAGCTCGTCGTTCGGGGTGTCAGAACCGTCCGGCTCCCAGGTCCCGGGAGACCGCGCGGGCGCAGTCCCGCACCGCCGCGATCAGCTCGGGGCGCAGCTCGCCGTCCCGGCAGATCCGCTCCACGGCTCCCGTGATGCCCACCGCGCCCACCGGCATGCGCCGCCGGTTGTGGATGGGTGCCGCGACCGAGGCGACGCCCGTCCATGTCTCCTCGACGTCGTCGGCGTACCCGCGTGCGCGGGTCAGGTCGAGGACTCCCTCGAACTGCTCCGGTTCGACCGTCGTGCGGGCCGTGAACGTCTTCCGCTCGGCCTCCAGGACCTCGCTGTGCGCCACCGGATCGTAGGCCGACAGGACCTTGCCCAGGGCTGTGGAGTGCAGCGGCTGCATGGCCCCGACCTCCAGCACCTGACGGCTGTCGTCGGGCCGGAACACGTGGTGCACGATCAGCACGCCGTGTTGGTGCAGCACACCCAGGTAGACGCTCTCGCCGCTGGAGCGGGCCAGGTCGTCGGTCCACACCAGCGCCCGCGCGCGCAGCTCGTGCACGTCGAGATAGGTGGTACCGAGCCGCAGCAGCTCGGCGCCCAGCTGGTAACGCCCCGAGACGCTGTCCTGTTCGACGAAGCCCTCCTGCTGGAGGGTGCGCAGTATGCCGTGGGCCGTCCCCTTGGCCAGGCCCAGCGAGGAGGCGATGTCGGACAGACCGAGCTGCCGCTCGCCGCCCGCCAGGAGCCGCAGCATCGCCGCCGCCCGTTCGAGCGACTGGATGTTCCGTGCCATCGCCGTGCTGCCTCCGTCCCCTTTGACCGACAGCGTGCGCCTCCGCTACCGCCGTTCGGCAATGTCGAACACTACCGTTCGTTGCCGAGCTCCCGCTAATGGGTCGTCGCAACATGTTCGGTCTGTCTTAACACCCCGGACGCACACGCCGCGCCCGTCCGCCCCGTGGACGCCCCTGACCCCGTGACGGTGCTCGGGCTACCCTGACGGCGTGCGTCTTCCATGGGAAGCGCAAAGCCGACAGCCGTCGCACTTCAGGGAGCACCTTCATGGCTTCGTTGCCGAACCCGTCCCTTTCGTCCGAGCTTGCCGAGAACCGGACCCGCATCGCCGCGCTCCGCGAGGCGCTCGCCGAGCGTGTCGTGGTGGCCGACGGCGCGATGGGCACGATGCTGCAGGCGCAGGACCCGACGCTCGAGGACTTCGAGAACCTCGAGGGCTGCAACGAGATTCTGAACCTCACCCGCCCCGACATCGTCCGTTCCGTCCACGAGGCCTACTTCGAGGTGGGCGTGGACTGTGTGGAGACGAACACCTTCGGCGCCAACCACTCGGCCATGGCCGAGTACGAGATCTCCGACCGCGTGTACGAGCTGTCCGAGGCGGGCGCCCGCATCGCCCGCGAGGTGGCCGACGAGTTCGGTGGCCGCGACGGCCGCCAGCGGTGGGTGCTGGGCTCCATCGGCCCCGGTACGAAGCTGCCGACCCTCGGCCACATCGGCTTCCACGCACTGCGCGACGGCTTCCAGGCGAACGCCGAGGGCCTGATCGCCGGCGGCGCGGACGCCCTGATCGTCGAGACCACCCAGGACCTCCTCCAGACCAAGTCGTCCATCCTCGGCGCCCGCCGGGCCCTGGACGCGCTCGGGGTCGACCTGCCGCTGCTGGTCTCCCTCGCCTTCGAGACGACCGGCACGATGCTGCTGGGCTCGGAGATCGGCGCCGCGCTGACCGCGCTGGAGCCGCTGGGCATCGACATGATCGGCCTGAACTGCTCCACCGGCCCCGCCGAGATGAGCGAGCACCTGCGCTACCTCGCCCGCCACTCCCGCATCCCGCTGCTGTGCATGCCGAACGCCGGGCTGCCCATCCTCACCAAGGACGGGGCGTACTTCCCGCTGACCCCGCCCGAGATGGCGGACGCGCAGGAGACCTTCGTCCAGCAGTACGGCCTGTCCCTGGTCGGAGGCTGCTGCGGCAGCACCCCCGAGCACCTGCGCCAGGTCGTCGAGCGCGTGCGCGGGATGGCACCGACGCAGCGGCGCCCCCAGCCGGAGCCCGGCGCCGCTTCCCTCTACCAGACCGTCCCGTTCCGCCAGGACACCGCGTACATGGCGATCGGCGAGCGCACCAACGCCAACGGCTCGAAGAAGTTCCGCGAGGCCATGCTGGAGGGCCGCTGGGACGACTGTGTGGAGATGGCCCGCGACCAGATCCGCGAGGGCGCCCACATGCTCGACCTGTGCGTCGACTACGTCGGCCGGGACGGCGTCGCGGACATGCAGGAGCTCGCCGGACGCTTCGCCACCGCCTCCACGCTGCCCATCGTCCTGGACTCCACCGAGGTCGAGGTCCTGCGCGCCGGCCTGGAGAAGCTCGGCGGCCGGGCCGTCATCAACTCCGTCAACTACGAGGACGGCGACGGCCCCGAGTCCCGCTTCGCGAAGGTCACCCGGCTGGCGCAGGAGCACGGCGCGGCGCTGATCGCGCTGACCATCGACGAGGAGGGCCAGGCCCGTACCGTCGAGACCAAGGTCGCCATCGCCGAACGGCTCATCGAGGACCTGACGACGAACTGGGGCATCCACGAGTCGGACATCCTCATCGACGCCCTGACCTTCACCATCTGCACCGGCCAGGAGGAGTCCCGGAAGGACGGCATCGCCACCATCGAGGCGATCCGCGAGCTCAAGCGCCGCCGCCCCGACGTACAGACCACGCTGGGCCTGTCGAACATCTCCTTCGGTCTCAACCCGGCTGCCCGCATCCTGCTCAACTCGGTCTTCCTCGACGAGTGCGTCAAGGCGGGCCTGGACTCGGCGATCGTGCACGCGTCGAAGATCCTCCCCATCGCGCGCTTCGACGAGGAGCAGGTCACCACCGCCCTCGACCTGATCTACGACCGGCGCATCGCCCAGCAGGGCGACGAACCGGCCTACGACCCCCTCCAGAAGCTGATGGCGCTGTTCGAGGGCGCCACCACCAAGTCGCTGAGGGCGGGCAAGGCCGAGGAACTGGCCGCGCTGCCCCTGGACGAGCGACTCAAGCGGCGCATCATCGACGGCGAGAAGAACGGCCTCGAGGCCGACCTCGCCGAAGCCCTCCAGACCCGCCCCGCCCTCGACATCGTCAACGAGACGCTGCTCGACGGCATGAAGGTGGTCGGCGAGCTGTTCGGCTCCGGCCAGATGCAGCTGCCGTTCGTGCTCCAGTCCGCCGAGGTCATGAAGACCGCGGTCGCCTACCTCGAACCGCACATGGAGAAGTCGGACGCCGAGGGCAAGGGCACCATCGTGCTGGCGACCGTGCGCGGCGACGTGCACGACATCGGCAAGAACCTCGTCGACATCATCCTGTCCAACAACGGCTACAACGTCGTCAACCTCGGCATCAAGCAGCCGGTCTCCGCGATCCTGGACGCCGCAGAGGAACACCGGGCCGACGTCATCGGCATGTCGGGCCTGCTGGTCAAGTCCACGGTGATCATGAAGGAGAACCTGGAGGAGCTCAACCAGCGCGGTCTGTCCGCCGAGTACCCGGTCATCCTCGGCGGCGCCGCCCTGACGAGGGCGTACGTCGAGCAGGACCTGCACGAGATCTACGAGGGCGAAGTCCGCTACGCCCGGGACGCGTTCGAGGGCCTGCGCCTGATGGACGCGCTCATCGGGGTCAAGCGGGGCGTGCCGGGGGCCGTGCTGCCGGAGCTCAAGCAGCGCCGGGTGCGGGCCACCGCACCGACGGTCGTCGAGGAGCGCCCGGAGGAGGGCCACGTCCGCTCGGACGTCGCCGTCGACAACCCGGTGCCCACCCCGCCCTTCTGGGGCACCCGTGTCATCAAGGGCATCCAGCTCAAGGAGTACGCCTCCTGGCTGGACGAGGGCGCCCTGTTCAAGGGCCAGTGGGGCCTGAAGCAGGCCCGTGCGGGCGACGGACCGACGTACGAGGAACTCGTCGAGACCGAGGGCCGGCCCCGGCTGCGCGGACTGCTGGACAAGCTCCAGACCGACAACCTGCTCGAAGCGGCCGTCGTCTACGGCTACTTCCCCTGTGTGTCCAAGGACGACGACCTGATCCTCCTGGACGAACAGGGCAACGAGCGCACCCGCTTCACCTTCCCGCGCCAGCGCCGCGGACGGCGGCTGTGCCTGGCCGACTTCTTCCGGCCCGAGGAGTCCGGTGAGCGGGACGTCGTCGGCCTCCAGGTCGTCACGGTCGGCTCCCGCATCGGCGAGGAGACGGCCAAGCTCTTCGAGTCGAACTCCTACCGCGACTACCTCGAACTGCACGGCCTGTCCGTGCAGCTGGCCGAGGCCCTCGCCGAGTACTGGCACGCCCGAGTCCGCTCCGAGCTCGGCTTCGCCGGTGAGGACCCCTCGGCCATCGAGGACATGTTCGACCTCAAGTACCGCGGTGCCCGCTTCTCCCTCGGCTACGGCGCCTGCCCCGACCTGGAGGACCGCGCCAAGATCGCCGAACTCCTGGAGCCCGAGCGCATCGGCGTCCATCTCTCGGAGGAGTTCCAGCTGCACCCCGAGCAGTCCACGGACGCGATCGTGATCCACCACCCGGAGGCGAAGTACTTCAACGCCAGGTGACTCGGCGCGAGGCGAGTCAGTGGGCCGCGACAACCAACAGGCGCTTCACCTGACGCCGTCGTACACTGGACGGTCCACAGCAGGCCGGTTCCCCCTGAGGGAACCGGCCTTCTCGTCCCTCAAGGAGGTGCGCCAGGATGACCACTACGGTTCCCGCGCTCGGTACCCGTACGGCCGAAGGCTCAGCGCTGCAGGCCGTGCTCCTGGACATGGACGGCACCCTGGTGGACACCGAGGGGTTCTGGTGGGACGTCGAGGTCGAGATCTTCCGGACGCTCGGACACACGCTCGACGACTCCTGGCGCCATGTGGTGGTCGGCGGCCCCATGACCCGCAGCGCGGGCTTCCTGATCGAGGCCACCGGGGCCGACATCACGCTCGGCGAGCTCACGGTGCTGCTCAACGACGGTTTCGAGGACCGTATCGACCGGGCGCTGCCGCTGATGCCGGGGGCGGCCAGACTCCTCGCGGAGCTCGCCGCGCACGAGATCCCCACCGCCCTCGTCTCCGCCTCGCACCGGCGCATCATCGACCGTGTTCTGGCCTCCCTGGGCCCCCAGTACTTCGCGCTGACCGTCGCGGGTGACGAGGTGGAGCGGACCAAGCCCTTCCCCGACCCCTATCTGCTGGCGGCGTCCGGACTCGGCGCCGAACCGGCCCGGTGTGCCGTCATCGAGGACACCGCCACGGGCGTCGCCGCCGCGGAGGCCGCGGGCTGCCACGTGGTCGCCGTCCCCTCCGTCGCCCCGATCGCCCCCGCCGTCCGGCGCACGGTCGTGACCTCCCTCGAAGAGGTCGACCTGCCTTTTCTCCGTGGCCTGATGACGGAAATGCGCTAGGCGTTCACCCAGCGTGCAGAACCGAATGTGCCGCTATCCCCTGCGTATCCGCCGGTAAGGGCCCCGGACCTGCCACAGGAAATTCAATCCAGGGCCGGATGGCTGAATTCCGGTACTCTCTCACCGAGTTGGCAGTGTGAGGTTCATCACCTGACAGGGGGTCGACATTCGGCCTGCCGTGTGCAGTCACCCCCCCTTCGGGGGTGCCCGACGTGCCCTTGTGTCCCGATTGGTGGAACGCTGCACTAATCCTTCCGCTGTCGGGTTATCGGTGCGTCCACGCCCGGTTTCGCAGCGTGATGGGAACTCAACTCCGGTCTCTGCGGGCCGTCCTGGTGGTGCGGACTAATGTCGTCGCGAGAACCTCGCCATAACCCCGGTGACTCGCCCGCACCACCCCTGCATGGCGGGTACACGGACACGACAGCTCTGGAGAAACTCGAGCATGAACCGCAAGACTTTGGTGCTGCCGGCCGTTGTCGGCTTGCTCGCCCCGGTGCTCGCCGCGTGTGGCGGTTCCAACAGCGGGGGGAGCGGCGGCGGCACGATCGTCGTGGGCACCACGGACCGGTTCACCGCATCGAAGGATGCCCCGGCTCCTCTCGACCCGGCGTACGCGTACGACGTCGGCACCTGGAACATCCTGCGCCAGACCGTGCAGACGCTGATGGTCCAGCCCCGCGGTGACGGCGACCCCCAGCCCGAGGCTGCCGAGAGCTGCGGTTTCACCGACTCCGGCAACGAGCGCTACGCCTGCACGCTGCGCGACGGACTGAAGTTCGCGAGCGGTGACCCGATCACTGCCAAGGACGTGAAGTTCTCGATCGACCGCGCGATGTCGCTCAAGGCCGACAGCGGTGTGTTCGCGCTGCTGTCCACCGTCGACACCGTGGAGACGCAGGGCGACCGTCAGGTGATCTTCCACCTGAAGACCGCGGACGCCACCTTCCCGTTCAAGCTGTCGACCCCGGTGGCCGGCATCGTGAACCCGAAGGACTACGAGAAGGGCAAGCTGCGCGACGGCTTCTCCGTCGACGGCTCCGGCCCGTACACCCTCCAGGCCGACGTCAAGAACGACGAGGCCGACAAGATCACCTTCACCAAGAACCCGAACTACGAGGGTCTGTTGAAGCCGAAGAACGACAAGGTCGAGATGCGCTCCTTCGAGAGCGCCGACGCCATGGGCGCCGCGCTCAACAAGGGCGACATCGACCTCATGACCCGCGCGATGACGCCGGCGCAGATCACCAAGCTCGGTGCCGCCGGTGCGACCGGCAAGATCGACCTGGTCGAGATGCCCGGCCTCGAGATCCGCTACCTCGGCTTCAACACCGACGACCCGACGGTGAAGAGCAAGGCCGTCCGCCAGGCCATGGCCGAGGTGATCAACCGCGGCGAGCTCGTCTCCAAGGTGTACGGCTCCCAGGCCGAGCCGCTGTTCTCGATGGTCCCGGCCACCATCACGGGTCACTCCAACTCGTTCTTCAACAAGTACGGCGACCCGAGCGTCTCCAGGGCCACCACGACGCTGAACAAGGCCGGCATCACCACCCCGGTGAAGCTCACCCTGCACTACACGACCGACCACTACGGCTCGGCCACCGCGCAGGAGTTCGAGGTGCTGAAGAAGCAGCTCAACGCCAGCGGCCTGTTCAGTGTCGAGATCAAGGGCGAGCCCTGGACGACGTTCCGTCCGGCCGAGAAGAAGAACGAGTACCAGGTCTACGGCATGGGCTGGTTCCCTGACTTCCCGGACGCCGACAACTACCTGGCGCCGTTCCTCGACAAGGACAACACCCTCGGCTCGCCGTACGTGAACTCCACGATCCGCGGCACGCTGATCCCGGAGTCCCGCCGCGAGGCCGACCGCCTCACCGCGTCGAAGAGCCTCACCGAAATCCAGGACAAGGTGGCCGACGACGTACCGCTCCTGCCGCTGTGGCAGGGCAAGCAGTACATCGCCGCGCGGGACGACATCACCGGCACCGAGTGGGCGCTCAACTCGTCCTCCACGCTCCAGTTGTGGGAGCTCGGCCGCGGTGTGAGCGGCTGAACCGGCCCTTCACAGGGCGCCGTGTCCCGTGGACCCGGCGCCCGACCGCACGACCCGGCGCCCGCTCCACGTGGCGTTCCAGAGAAACAATGACAAGGCACCTCCTCGTGAACATGCGCAACCAGTGGCCAGTCCTGTCCGTCGCGACGGGGCTGGCCGCCGGCCTGCTCGCCGGATGCGGCTCGCAGACGAGCGACCCCGGCAGCACCGGCTCCTCCCTGGTGATGGGGATGTCCGACGACGTCCTGGCCACCGACCCGGCATCCGGCTACGACCCGGGGTCCTGGCTGCTGTTCAACAACGTCTTCCAGTCGTTGCTGAGCTTCCCCGACGGCGGTACGGAGCCGGTTCCCGAGGCGGCCAAGGAGTGCGCGTTCTCGGACGCCACGACCAAGGTCTACAAGTGCACGCTCCAGGACGGCCTGAAGTTCAGCAACGGTGACGCCCTCACCTCCGAGGACGTCAAATTCTCCTTCGACCGCATGCTGAAGATCGACGACGCCTCCGGTCCGGCCGTCATGTTCCCCATGCTCGACACGGTCCAGACCCCGGACGCGAAGACCGTCGTCTTCAGGCTGAAGTACGCCGACGCCACCTTCCCCAGCAAGATCGCCTCCGGCGCCGGCTCGATCGTGGACCACCGGCAGTACGCGGACAACGGGCTGCGCAAGGACGACCAGGCGGTCGGCTCGGGCCCGTACAAGCTGGACTCCTTCGGCAAGGACCAGGCCGTCTTCTCGGTCAACGACAGCTACAAGGGCACCGCCAAGGTGAAGAACTCCGGCATCACGCTGAAGTTCTTCCACGGCGACCAGACCGCCCTGAAGAAGGCGCTGCTGAACCACCAGGTCGACATCGCCTACCGAGGTCTCGCCGCCGACGACATCGCGGACATCAGCAACGACACCTCCACCGGCAGGGGCGTCAACGTCGTCGAGGGCACCAGCGCCGAAGTCCAGCACATGGTCTTCAACATGGACGACCCGGTCGCCGGCAAGCTCGGCGTGCGCAAGGCCATCGCCTATCTGCTCGACCGCGAGGCCCTGCTCAACAAGGTCTACGAGGACACCGCGACGCCGCTGTACTCGATCGTCCCGGCCGGTGTCACCGGCCACAACACGGCCTTCTTCGACCGCTACGGCGCCCGCCCCTCGAAGACGAAGGCCGCCGCCGCGCTCCGGGCCGAGGGCATCACCGGCAAGGTCAAGCTCACGCTCTGGTCGACCCCCTCGCGCTACGGCCCCGCCACCGACCAGGAGTTCAGGGCGATCGCCCAGCAGCTCAACGCCAGCGGGCTGTTCGACGCGACCGTGAAGTCCGTCGCGTACGACCAGTACGAGAAGGACATCGCCAAGGGCAAGTACGGCGTGTACGTGAAGGGCTGGGTGCCCGACTACCCGGACCCCGACAACTTCACGGCCCCCTTCTTCGGCAAGGGCAACGTGCTGAGCAACCACTACACGAACAGCACGATCACCGGTCGGCTCATCCCGAAGACGGCCGCCCAGAGCGACCGCTCCTCGACCGACACCGAGTACGGCAAGATCCAGGACATCGTGGCCGAGGAGCTCCCGGTCATCCCGATCTGGCAGGCCAAGCAGTACGCGATCGTGCGGGACAACGTCTACGGCCTGGAGTACTGCCTCGACGCCTCGACGGTGTTCCGCTTCTGGGACATCAGCAAGGACTGACTCCAGCACCGCCGGTACGAACGCCGAGGGCGCCCTCTTCGTGGAAGGGGGCGCCCTCGGTCGTGCTCCTGGGACCCTCGGTCGAGCACCTGGGGGAGTGGACGGCGTATCGGGGGTTACTGCTGTGCGCCCGGGCGCACCAACCCGCTCTCGTACGCGTACACCGCGGCCTGCACCCGGTCGCGCAGCCCCAACTTGGTGAGCACATGGCCCACATGCGTCTTGACGGTGGTCTCGCTGACGAACAGGTCGGCGGCGATCTCCGCGTTCGACAGGCCGCGCGCCACCAGCTTCAGCACCTCGACCTCCCGCTCGGTCAGGGTGTGCAGCGTGTCGGGCACCGGCTCGTCGCCGGACGGCAGATGACCCGCGTACTTGTCGAGAAGCCGACGGGTGATGCTCGGCGCGAGCATCGCCTCGCCCGCGGCGACCACCCGGATCGCCTGCACCAGCTCATTGGCCGGCGCGTCCTTGAGGAGGAAGCCGCTGGCCCCGGCGCGCAGCGCCTCCACCACGTACTCGTCGAGGTCGAAGGTCGTCAGGACGAGCACCTTGGCCGGTCCGTCCCGCCCCGGCCCGGTGATCTGCCGGGTCGCCTCCACCCCGTCCATCCTCGGCATACGGATGTCCATCAGAACCACATCGGGCTGCAGCGCACGTACCTGATCGAGTGCCTGGAGACCGTCACCGGCCTCGCCGACGACCGCGATGTCCTGCTCCGCCTCCAGAATCATCCGGAAGCCGGTACGCAGCAGCGGCTGGTCGTCGACCAGTAGGACGCGGATGGCCACGTAAGTCTCCTTGAGGTCTGTCCGGCGGACCAGGCCGGAGCTGAGCAACGCGCCGGACAGGCCCTAATCCCGCCCCATTCTGCCCTGCTCGCTGACGCCTGACTCCGGCGCCCTGACCGGCAGCGGGTAGGGCGGTGGAGTACCGCCGAATTCCGGACATACCGCTTGATGGTCGCACCAGCCGCAGAGCTTGGTGGGCCTCGGTCGCCAGTCGCCCGTCTCGGTGGCCTGCCGGATCGCCTCCCACAGGGCGAGCAGCTTGCGCTCGACCCGCTCCAGGTCCTCGATCATCGGGTCGTACGTCACCACGTCGCCGCTGCCGAGGTAGACGAGCTGGAGCCGGCGCGGGACCACCTGCTTCAGCCGCCACACCACCAGGGCGTAGAACTTCATCTGGAACAGCGCACCCTCGGCGTATTCCGGCCGCGGCGCCTTGCCCGTCTTGTAGTCGACGATCCGGACCTCGCCCGTCGGGGCCACGTCGACGCGGTCGATGATGCCGCGCAGCTTCAGCCCGGAGTCGAGCCGGGCCTCGACGGCCAGCTCCCGCTCGGCGGGCTCCAGCCGCGTCGGGTCCTCAAGACTGAACCAGCGCTCCACCAGCTGCTCGGCCTCGCCCAGCCAGCGCGTCAACCGCTCGCCCTCGGGATCGTCGGCGAACAGCTCCACGACCTCCGGCCGCGTCTCGCGCAGCCGGTCCCACTGTCCCGGAATGAGCGACTTGGCGCGCGGAGCCGTCCGCTCCGCCGCCGGGGCGTCGAAGAGGCGCTCCAGCACCGCGTGGACCAGCGTGCCGCGGGTGGCCGCCTCGCTCGGCTTCTCGGGGAGTCTGTCGATCACCCGGAACCGGTAGAGCAACGGGCACTGCATGAAGTCGCCGGCCCGTGAGGGCGACAGCGAGCTCGGAGGCAGGGCCGGTCGAGCCGCGGGAACCGCCGACACGTCCGTCGCCTCGGCCGTGACGGCTTCGGCCACGGCAGCCTCGGCCACGGCAGCCTCGGCCGTGACGGCTTCGGCCGCGTCGGCTTCGGTCGGCTCGGGCGGCACGGCGCCCCCGTTGCTGGTTTCCATGTCCACAGACCTTACGGCCCGCCACTGACAGTGAGTGCGCAGTAGGGGCTTGTGCGCGCTTGTGCGACGGAGCGGAAAACAGAGGGGGTGCCGGGGCGGAACGCGTCGCGACGGACGCATACCATCGACCCAGACCCTCCTGCTTCGCATGATCGGGAGCGGGAGACGCTTCGAACGAGGGGACATCGTGGACGAGAGCGGCGGGAGCGGGCAGCCGCGGTCCGGCACCGACGAAGCGACCGAGCGCCACGGGGAGCAGCGGGACCCCTCGGCCCCGGCCGCGGATGCCACGCGTCCCGGACCGGAGCGCTCCGAGCACCCCACCCGGCCGACACCACCCACGACCCCGGGCACCCCCGAGGCAGCCCCGTCCCCCCACGACTCCGCCCGCGAGGCCGCGACGCACGGCGACTCCTCGAGCGGGGCCGAGGACGGGGCCGAGGTGCCCGGCGATTCCTCGGACCGGGCCGAGGCACCCGCCGGTTCCGGTTCCCCTTCCGATTCCTCGGACGAGGCCGACGCGCGCCACGGCTCCTCCGCCGGAAGCCACCCGCACCCCGAGCCCGAACACCCCCGAACCCTGGCCCACTCCGCGACCGGCACCGGTACCGGCAAGGCGCAGCCCCCGCGACGCGGCCGGGAACCCGGTGGCGGGCTGCTGATGGGGCGGCCGTTCGGTGTGCCCGTGTACGTGGCGCCCAGCTGGTTCCTCGTGGCCGCGCTGATCACCTGGGTGTTCGGCGGCCAGCTCGACCGCGTGCTCCCCGAACTCGGCGCCCTGCGCTACCTCGTGTCCCTCTTCTTCGCGGTCGCCTTCTACGCCTCCGTCCTCGTCCACGAGCTGGCCCACACGGTCGCCGCCCTGCGCTTCAAACTGCCGGTGCGCCGGATCCAGCTGCAGTTCTTCGGCGGCGTCTCGGAGATCGAGAAGGAGGCCGAGACCCCGGGCCGGGAGTTCGTACTGTCCTTCGTCGGACCACTGCTCTCCCTCGTCCTCTCGGGCCTCTTCTACCTCGCCATGCTGGCCGTCGAGCCCGGCACGGTCCCCGGCGTGCTGCTGGCCGGCCTGATGATCTCCAACCTGATCGTGGCCGCCTTCAACCTGCTCCCCGGCCTGCCCCTGGACGGCGGCCGCATGCTCCGCGCGGTCGTCTGGAAGATCACCGGCAAGCCGATGAGCGGCACGATCGCCGCCGCCTGGGTCGGCCGCGCCCTCGCCGTCTCCGTACTGATCGGCCTGCCCCTGCTCACCCAGTCCGGAGCGCTCGGCGCCACCCAGGACAACATCGGCGGCATGGACACCGTCACCGACGCCCTGCTCGCCGCGATCCTCGCCGCGATCATCTGGACCGGCGCCGGCAACAGCCTCCGCATGGCCCGTCTGCGCGAACACCTGCCCGAGCTGCGCGCCCGCTCACTCACCCGGCGCGCGGTCCCGGTCGAGACCAGCACCCCGCTCTCGGAGGCGCTGCGCCGCGCCAACGACGCGGGCGCCCGCGCCCTGGTCGTCGTCGACGCCAACGGCGAACCGCTCTCCCTCGTCCGCGAGGCCGCCATCGTCGGCGTACCGGAGCACCGCCGCCCCTGGGTCGCCGTCAGCGGCCTCGCCCAGGACCTCACCGACGGCATGCGCGTCTCCGCGGAACTCGCCGGCGAGGCCCTCCTGGACACTCTTCGTGCCACCCCGGCGACCGAGTACCTGGTGGTGGAGGACTCGGGCGAGATCTACGGAGTCCTGTCGGCGGCGGACGTCGAGCGAGCCTTCGTCAAGGCGATGGCCCGCCCGTCCTGAGTTGTACGCCCCCCGCCCGAACGTGGTCGGCGCCCCGCGCAGGGACCGGTAGGCTGGTCACATGTCCGAACCGACCGGTGCCGCCCGCAGGCGCGGGCCCTTCAAGGTCGGGGACCAGGTTCAGCTGACCGACCCCAAGGGCCGCCACTACACGTTCACGCTCGAGGCCGGGAAGAACTTCCACACCCACAAGGGTTCCTTCCCCCACGACGAGCTGATCGGCGCTCCCGAGGGCAGCGTTGTCCGCACCACGGGGAACGTCGCCTATCTCGCGCTGCGCCCCCTGCTCCCCGACTACGTCCTGTCCATGCCCCGCGGCGCCGCCGTGGTCTACCCCAAGGACGCGGGGCAGATCCTGGCCTTCGCCGACATCTTCCCCGGCGCGCGCGTCGTGGAAGCGGGCGTGGGCTCCGGCTCGCTCAGCAGCTTCCTGCTGCGCGCCATCGGCGACCAGGGCATGCTCCACTCCTACGAGCGTCGCGAGGACTTCGCGGAGATCGCCCAGCAGAACGTGGAGCGCTACTTCGGCGGCCCGCACCCCGCCTGGCAGCTCACCGTCGGCGACCTCCAGGACAATCTGTCCGACACCGACGTCGACCGTGTCATCCTCGACATGCTCGCCCCTTGGGAGTGCCTGGAGGCCGTCTCCAAGGCGCTGGTCCCCGGCGGCATCCTGTGCTGCTACGTCGCCACCACCACCCAGCTCGCGCGGACCGTCGAGTCCATCCGCGAGATCGGCTCCTTCAACGAGCCGTCCGCGTGGGAGTCGATGATCCGCAACTGGCACGTCGAGGGCCTGGCGGTCCGCCCGGACCACCGGATGATCGGACACACCGGCTTCCTGCTCACCGCCCGCCGTCTCGCGGACGGTGTCGAGCCGCCCATGCGTCGCCGCCGCCCGGCCAAGGGCGCGTACGGCGACGACTACACCGGTCCGAACGCCGACGGCGGCTCAGGCCGCTGACCCGACCGGCGCTCGCGCCGTCGACGTACTCAACGGACCACACCTGTGGCCGAGTTCCCGGAAGCACTCCGGAGCTCGGCCGCAGCGCGTTCCCGTACGTGGGCCGCGGGACAGGCGGACAACTCCGCCGCAAGCCCTTTCCGTTGGCCCGCCGCCATGACACGCCGCCAGAAGTCCGGACCCCGCCGTTCCACCCCACTGTGACGTGTGGCACCATGCTGGCCACCCCACCCCCACCGTCACGGCCCTCCCAGGAGACGCTCCTAGTGCAGCAATCCGTCGTCCCGGAACTGGCACACACCCACACCCGCCCCATCCACTGGCTCGCCACGGCCACCGCCCTGGCCGGAGTCGTCGCCCTCTCCTCGGTCCTCCAGCCCGGCTCCGCGACGGCGGCTCAGCCCGGCCCCGGGGCCAAGTCCGTCCCGGCCGCGACGGCGCCCCCGGACCCCGCGCGCGTCACGTTCCCGATCGACTGCGGGCCCGTCAAGGTCCTCGTGCAGAAGAAGGCGTCCGGAGACCTCGACGGCGACGGCAGCCCGGAGACGGTGGCCGTGGTCCGCTGCGACGCGGGCATCGGCACCCCGCCCAACGGCGTCTACGTCATCACCCAGGGCGGGTCGGGAGCCAAGAAGCCCCGCGTCGTGGCCACCCTGGTCGACCCGAAGGACCGCCTCAGCGTCACCGACTTCGCGGTGCGTGACGGCGCCGTCACGGCGACCCTGCTCGGCTACTCCTCTGCCGACGTGCCGAGTTGCTGCCCGGACGTGAAGGAGCAGGCCAAGTGGCAGTGGAAGAACGGCACGTTCATCCGCTCGACACCCTCCGGGGCCCGGAACGCATGAGAAGCGTGTGAGAAAAGAGACACGTGTTGACGCGGAGTGCCCTTGGGGTCACTCCGCGTCGGGGCCGTAGACCTCGACCCTGTCCGAAACTCGACGTACGTGGATGCAGTCGCCCGGGCACTCCTTCGCGGAGTCGGCGACATCCCGCAGAAGCGTCAGCGGTACGGGCGTTGTGGCGCCTGGGGCCTGCAGGAGCTCGTCGTCGGCGCTCTTCACATAGGCCAGGCCGTCGATGTCGAGCTCGAAGACCTCCGGCGCGTACTGGGCGCAGATGCCGTCTCCGGTGCAGAGATCCTGGTCGATCCAGACCTCGAGAGCCTCGCCGCCGCTTGGGGCCTCCTGCTGCACGGTCATTTCTCCTGCCGTTTCCTGCGTCGAGCGATCCGCAGACTGGGGAATCGGGCCAGCTCTGACGGGTGTTGAACACGTCGACCCTACCTCCGCCCGCTTCCCGACCGTGTTCGGTGGGTATTCCCCTGGCGTGAGGGAGAGCGCAAGGGTGAAGATCGGACACACCCCGACAGTCTTTGTGATCTAGGGGTTTCAATCGACACCCACCCAGGTAGGGTCTGGAAGCGTCCAGCTCCCCTTGGAGGAGGTGAGGACCGTGGCAGCCCACGACGACGACATGAACCGCGGCATCCGCCCGGGACGAGGGTCCGATGACCCTGCCGGGCAGGTTGCCTACCTTGAGCAGGAGATCGCCGTCCTGCGACGCAAGCTCGCCGACTCTCCGCGGCACACGAGGATTCTCGAAGAGCGGATCGTCGAGCTGCAGACCAACCTGGCCGGCGTGTCCGCACAGAACGAGCGGCTCGCCAACACGCTCCGTGAGGCCCGCGACCAGATCGTGGCCCTCAAGGAAGAGGTCGACCGGCTGGCACAGCCACCGGCCGGCTTCGGTGTCTTCCTCGTGGCGAACGAGGACGGCACGGCGGACATCTTCACCGGGGGCCGCAAGCTCCGGGTGAACGTCAGCCCCAGCGTGGAGCTCGAGGAGCTCAGGCGCGGCCAGGAAGTGATGCTCAACGAAGCCCTCAACGTGGTCGAGGCCATGGAGTACGAGAGCGTCGGCGACATCGTCACCCTCAAGGAGATCCTCGAGGACGGCGAACGCGCCCTCGTGGTGGGGCACACCGACGAGGAACGGGTGGTACGGCTCGCCGAGCCGCTGCTGGACGTCACCATCCGTCCCGGAGACGCCCTGCTTCTCGAACCCCGTTCCGGCTATGTCTACGAAGTTGTCCCCAAGAGCGAGGTCGAGGAGCTCGTCCTCGAAGAGGTCCCGGACATCGGCTACGAGCAGATCGGCGGCCTGGGAAACCAGATCGAACTGATCCGCGACGCGGTCGAGCTCCCTTACCTCTACCCCGACCTCTTCAAGGAGCACGAACTGCGGCCGCCCAAGGGTGTGCTGCTCTACGGGCCTCCTGGATGCGGCAAGACGCTCATCGCCAAGGCGGTCGCCAACTCGCTCGCCAAGAAGGTCGCCGAGGTCACCGGCCAGGCCACCGGCAAGAGCTTCTTCCTGAACATCAAGGGCCCCGAGCTCCTGAACAAGTACGTCGGCGAGACCGAGCGGCAGATCCGCCTCGTCTTCCAGCGTGCTCGTGAGAAGGCCAGTGAGGGCACCCCCGTCATCGTCTTCTTCGACGAGATGGAGTCCCTCTTCCGCACCCGTGGATCGGGCGTCAGCTCGGACGTGGAGAACACCATCGTCCCCCAGCTGCTCGCCGAGATCGACGGCGTGGAAGGCCTGGAGAACGTGGTCGTGATCGGCGCCTCGAACCGCGAGGACATGATCGACCCCGCGATCCTGCGCCCCGGACGACTCGATGTGAAGATCAAGATCGAGCGCCCGGACGCCGAGGCCGCCAAGGACATCTTCGCCAAGTACCTCACACAACGCCTCCCGCTGCACTCCGACGACCTCGGTGAGCACGGCGGGGACCGGGCGGCCACCGTCCACGGCATGATCCAGACCGCCGTGGAGCAGATGTACGCCGAATCCGAGGAGAACCGCTTCCTCGAGGTCACCTACGCCAACGGCGACAAGGAAGTCCTGTACTTCAAGGACTTCAATTCCGGCGCCATGATCGAGAACATCGTCGGCCGCGCCAAGAAGGCAGCGATCAAGGCCTTCCTCGAGCAGAACCAGAAGGGCCTTCGGGTCTCCCACCTCCTCCAGGCGTGCGTGGACGAGTTCAAGGAGAACGAGGACCTGCCGAACACCACCAACCCGGACGACTGGGCCCGAATCTCCGGAAAGAAGGGCGAACGGATCGTGTACATCCGTACGCTCGTCACTGGAAAGCAGGGCGCGGACACCGGACGCTCCATCGACACGGTGGCGAACACCGGGCAGTACCTGTAAAAGCCAGGGCGGCTGCGGGTGCCCTCCACGGGTACCCGCAGCCGACTGCTTTCCGGGGCACGGCTGGAGCAGAGCAATGACGCAAATGATCTCCCCACCAGCGCAGAGGCGTTCTAGGCTCTTTCGTACCGCCGAGTCGCGCGTTGCGGGGACGGGCACCGCACACGCACCGGAGCACCAGCGGTACTTGAGCAGCGCCTCCGACCGAGGGCGCTGCCGGGCAAGGAGGGCCGCATGACCGTACGGCGAGTAATGGGCATCGAGACGGAGTACGGGATCTCCGTCCCCGGCCACCCCAACGCCAATGCCATGCTCACCTCGTCCCAGATCGTCAACGCGTACGCGGCGGCGATGCACCGGGCGCGCCGCGCCCGCTGGGATTTCGAGGAGGAGAACCCGCTGCGGGACGCGCGAGGCTTCGACCTCGCCCGCGAGGCCGCCGACTCCAGCCAGCTCACCGACGAGGACATCGGCCTGGCCAATGTCATCCTCACCAATGGCGCACGGCTGTACGTGGACCACGCGCACCCGGAGTACAGCGCTCCCGAGGTCACCAACCCGTGGGACGCCGTCCTGTGGGACAAGGCCGGCGAGCGCATCATGGCGGAGGCCGCGGAGCGCGCGGCCCAGCTCCCCGGCGCCCAGCCGATCCACCTCTACAAGAACAACACCGACAACAAGGGCGCCTCGTACGGCACGCACGAGAACTACCTGATGAAGCGGGAGACCCCCTTCTCGGACATCGTGCGCCACCTCACGCCGTTCTTCGTCTCACGCCAGGTCGTCACCGGAGCGGGCCGCGTCGGTATCGGCCAGGACGGGCACGAGCACGGCTTCCAGCTCAGTCAGCGCGCGGACTACTTCGAGGTCGAGGTGGGCCTCGAGACCACGCTCAAGCGCCCCATCATCAACACCCGCGACGAGCCGCACGCGGACGCCGAGAAGTACCGCAGGCTGCACGTGATCATCGGTGACGCGAACCTGTCGGAGATCTCGACCTATCTCAAGCTCGGCACGACCGCCCTGGTCCTGTCCATGATCGAGGACGGCTTCATCGCCGTCGACCTCGCCGTCGACCAGCCGGTGCGCACGCTGCACCAGGTCTCGCACGACCCCACGCTGAAGCGGCTCGTCACGCTGCGCAGCGGACGCACGCTGACCGCGGTGCAGCTCCAGATGGAGTACTTCGAGCTGTCGCGCAAATACGTGGAGGAACGGTTCGGGGCGGACGCCGACGACCAGACCAAGGACGTCCTGGCCCGCTGGGAGGACACGCTCAACCGCCTGGAGAACGACCCGATGAGCCTCTCGGGGGAGCTCGACTGGGTGGCCAAGCGGGAGCTCATGGAGGGCTACCGGCGCCGTGACGGCCTCGACTGGGACGCGGCACGGCTGCACCTGGTCGACCTCCAGTACGCCGACGTACGGGCCGAGAAGGGCCTGTACAACCGTCTGGCGGCGCGCGGCAAGATGAAGCGGCTCCTGGACGAGCGGGACGTCGAGCGGGCCCGTACGAAGCCTCCGGAGGACACCCGTGCGTACTTCCGCGGGCGCTGTCTGGAGCAGTACGCGGACGATGTGGCGGCGGCCTCCTGGGACTCGGTGATCTTCGATCTGCCGGGCCGGGACTCGCTCCAGCGCGTCCCAACCCTGGAGCCGCTTCGCGGAACGCGTAATCACGTCAAGGAGCTCCTCGACCGCTGTCGCACGGCGGAAGACCTGGTCAGGGTCCTGTCAGGCGGCTGACCGGGCCGCCAGGGGCGCCGGAGCCCGGGCGGCACAACGGGGTGGAAAGACGCGACGTCCGGGAATCATCGAGGTGGCTCCCGCACGTTGTAGCAACTGCGGGGCCGATGTCGGACCCTGCTTGTAGGGTCTGATCAAGAACGTCGAACCGAGCGGGGTGAGGGTTATGGCGACCAAGGACACCGGCGGCGGACAGCAGAAGGCGACGCGTTCCACCGAGGAGGTCGAGGAGCAGGCGCAGGACGCGCAGGTATCGGACGACCTCAAGGAACGCCAGGAAAAGCTGAGCGACGACGTCGACTCGGTTCTGGACGAGATCGACGATGTCCTCGAGGAGAACGCCGAGGACTTCGTGCGTTCCTTCGTTCAGAAGGGTGGCCAGTAGGCCGCTTTTCCCTTCGATTCGAAGGTCTTACTCGGAGGCGACTGAGCGCCGGAAGGGCTGGGCGTGAAGTGCTGCTCGCGGTGACGGGAAACCGGGCCGCGGGCAGCCTTCGTCGGCGGTGCCCGGCGCTCGTAGGGGTGCCGCCTTTTCATGGGGCTGTGCGTGATCAAAGGGCTCCGTGAGAGCAAAGGGCTCCGTGAGATCAAAGCGGCTCCGCGTCATCAAGGGGGCCCTGCGGGATCGGTTTGAAAGGTCCCGCAGTTCATGTGGATCACCGCCATTGGACGGGTAGGGTCCGTGGCGTACCGTGCTTCAACTGCAATTCGGCCATCGGCAAGTTGGGAGATGATCCCGACGCTGTTCGTCGGGCTGCCGCCTACTTGGAAGGATCCCCGTGGAAGCCAACACTCGTAGCACCGGGCGTCTACCGGCTGCCTTCCTGACGCCCGGGTCGTCGTCCTTCATGGACTTCCTGTCCGAGCACCAGCCGGAGATGCTGCCGGGCAAGCGGCAGCTGCCGCCCGTCCAGGGCGTGATCGAGGCCCCGCACGGCACGACCATCGTCGCCGTCACGTTCCCCGGCGGAGTGGTCCTCGCCGGCGACCGCCGGGCCACCATGGGCAACATGATCGCTCAGCGCGACATCGAGAAGGTCTTCCCGGCCGACGAGTACTCGGCGGTGGGCATCGCCGGTACGGCCGGTCTGGCCGTCGAGATGGTCAAGCTGTTCCAGCTGGAGCTGGAGCACTTCGAGAAGGTGGAGGGCACCACGCTCTCCCTGGAGGGCAAGGCGAACCGGCTCTCCACCATGATCCGTTCCAACCTCGGCATGGCCATGCAGGGCCTCGCCGTGGTCCCTCTCTTCGCGGGTTACGACGTGGACCGCGACAAGGGCCGCATCTTCTCCTACGACGTCACCGGCGGCCGCTCCGAGGAGCAGGGCTACGCCTCCACCGGCTCCGGCTCGATCTTCGCGCGCGGTGCCATGAAGAAGCTCTACCGCGACGACCTGACCGAAGAGCAGGCCACGACCCTCGTCATCCAGGCGCTGTACGACGCGGCCGACGACGACTCGGCGACCGGTGGTCCCGACGTCGCCCGCCGGATCTACCCGATCGTCACCGTGATCACCGAGGACGGCTTCCGCAGGCTCACCGACGACGAGTCCTCCGAGATCGCCCGCGCGATCCTGGAGCGGCGTCTGGAGCAGCCGGACGGTCCGCGGGCCCCGCTCCTCTGAGCCCGGCTCTTTTTGCCAAGGTGACCCAGTGACTTCGACAGAAAGGGACGGATAACCGGTGTCGACGCCGTTCTATGTCTCACCCCAGCAGGCCATGGCCGACCGGGCGGAGTACGCCCGTAAGGGCATCGCCCGCGGTCGCAGCCTCGTTGTGCTGCAGTACGCCGACGGCATTGTGTTCGTCGGCGAGAACCCGTCCCGTGCGCTGCACAAGTTCAGCGAGATCTACGACCGGATCGGCTTCGCGGCCGCCGGCAAGTACAACGAATACGAGAATCTGCGGATCGGTGGTGTGCGCTATGCCGATCTGCGGGGTTACACCTATGACCGTGACGACGTGACCGCTCGGGGTCTGGCGAATGTGTACGCGCAGACGCTGGGCACGATCTTCTCCTCGGCCGCCGAGAAGCCTTACGAGGTGGAGCTCGTTGTCGCCGAGGTGGGGGAGACCCCCGAAGGCGACCAGATCTATCGGCTGCCGCACGACGGGTCCATCGTGGACGAACACGGGTCCGTCGCGGTGGGTGGCAATGCCGAGCAGATCAGCAGCTATCTGGACCAGCGCCACCAGGACGGGATGTCGCTGGCGGAGGCGCTGAAGCTGGCCGTGCAGTCGCTGTCGCGGGAGCCGAACGGGGGCGAGCGGGAGATCCCCGCGGAGCGCCTGGAGGTCGCGGTCCTGGACCGTACGCGTCCGCAGCAGCGCAAGTTCAAGCGGATCGTCGGGCGTCAGCTGGGCCGACTGCTGGAGGAGGGTGGCGCGGAGACCGCCACGGAGGCCGAGGACGCCGAAGACGAGGAGTGACCGTTGGTCTTCGCCCTGCCTGCCGGGTGCCGGTGGGTGGGGCGGGGCCGTGCCGGTACATCCAGCCCGTCGCCGCCGGATCAGACGTTGCCCCATGGGGAGCCGTTTCCAGATCCGGACGTAAGCGACGGGCTTTGGATGTACCGGCACGGCCCCTTTCGTGCGTCGGCGGCTGCGGGTGCACGGGGCGAGCGGTCTACGGGGAGCTTGGTGGGGCTGTGGAGCCTCGTACGACCAGGTGTACCGGGATGTCGCCCACGGGGGGTGTTCGGCCGTCCAGGACGGCCAGGAGGGCTTCCATGCCGCGTTCGCCGAAGCGTTCCGCGTCCAGGCGGACGGTGGTGAGCTCCGGGTCGATGGCCTGGGCCAGTGCCAGGTCGTCCAGGCCTGTGATGGAGAGGTCCTCGGGGATGCGCAGGCCCAGGCGGCGGGCCGCCTTGTAGGCGCCTGCCGCCAGTTTGTCGTCGTCGCAGACCAGGGCGGTGGGGCGGGGGCCGGGGGCGGCGAGCGCCGTCTCCGCGACGGACAGGGCGTCCTCGAAGGAGATCGGGGCCCGGGCGGTGTCCAGGTGTGTGCCGGGGACCTTGTCCAGCTGTGCGGTGAGTTCCCGGGCGCGTACCTCGAAGGTCCAGGACGGGATGTCCGCCGCCAGATGGAGGAAACGGCGGTGGCCCAGGGACAGGAGGTGCTCGGCCACCTGTCGTACGCCGTCCTTGATGTCGAGGTTGACGGTCGCCGCGCCGAGGCTGCCCTCCGGGTCGCTGTCGAGCATCACCAGGGGGAGCTGGTCGCCCCGGATGGCGGTCAGGGCGTCCGCGGCCATGGAGGAGGCGATGACACCGTCCAGGGCGGCCGCCGCGGAGCCGAACGGGTCACGGGCGGGGCCGATGCCCTCGGGGGAGGGGTACAGGACCACGCCGAAACCGTGGTCCGCCGCGACGCGGGCCGCGCCGGTGTAGACGCCCGCGAAGAACTCGGTGGTCAGTGCGGGGACCACCAGGAGGACCGTACGGGTGCGGCCCAGGCGGAGGTTGCGGGCGGCCAGGTTCGGGCGGTAGCCGAGCTCCTGGGCGGCCTCGCGGACGCGTTCCGCGGTCGCCTCGGAGACCCGGCCGCGCCACTTGTCGCCCAGCACCAGGGAGACCGCGGCCTGGGACACCCCGGCGGCCTGGGCGACGTCACGGCTCGTCGGGCGGGTGCTACCTCGTGCCACCGGCGACCTGCTCTTTCGTCTGGACTCGCGGACTGGGCACATGGTACGTATGACACAGGGCGTTATACGTAAAACCTCGTGTGCATGACCAGTCGGACGTCACGCGTTACCGGAAGGGCATGACATGGCCGCGGGATACCTGGAGATCCTCAGGGCGAGGCACGCCGCACGGCTGCTCGCCGGCACGCTGACCGGGCGGCTGCCGAACGCCATCGCCGCCATCGCCGTCGTGCTCTTCGTCCGTGCGGAGGGCGGGACGTACAGCCTGGCCGGTGCGCTCGCCGCCGTGTACGGGGTGGGCAACGCCGTGGGGCAGCCGCTGCTCGGGCGGCTCGTGGATCTGTACGGGCAGCCCCGCGTCCAGCTGCCGGCCGCGCTCGTCTCGGCCCTCGGGATGGGCGTCTTCGCCTTCTCGGGCACCGACCCGCTGCCGGTGGCGTATGTCTCGATGGTCGTCGCCGGGCTCTTCACGCCGCCCCTGGAGGGCGGTCTGCGGGCGTTGTGGCCCTCCGTGCTGCGCCGGGAGGAGCAGGTGCACACCGCGTACGCGATGGACGCCGTGGCGCAGGAAGTCATGTTCACCGTCGGACCCTTGCTCCTGACCCTGTGCGCTTCGCTCTGGTCCGCCCGGGCGGCGCTGCTGATCCTGAACGTCGTCGGGGTGCTGGGCGCCCTCTCCGTGGTCCTCTCGCCGCCCTCGCGCGCGTGGCGTTCGGCGCCGCGCGAGGCGCACTGGCTCGGCGCGTTGCGCTCACCCGGGCTGCTGGCGCTGCTCGGCGCGTTCCTGTTCGTGGGGATCGCGCTCGGCTCGATCACCGTCGCCGCGGTGTCGTACGCCGACGACCATGGCGGCGACGCGGTGTACGGCTGGCTGATGGCGGCCGTGGGGCTCGGGGCCCTCGTCGGTGGGACGGCTTACGGGGCGCGGCGGTGGAGCGGCGCGCCCGAGCGGCGACTGCGGGGGCTGGTCGCCCTTCTGGCGGTGTGTTACCTGCCACTCGTGCTGATGCCGGGCGCGGTCGCGATGACGGCCCTCGCGGCGCTCGCCGGGGTCTTCCTGGCGCCCTGCATCGCCTGCGCTTTCATCATCGTCGACCGGCACGCGCCGAGGGGCACCGTCACCGAGGCGTTCTCCTGGCTTGTGACGACGTTCACCGTGGGAGCGTCGGTCGGAACGGGCCTGGCGGGCCCGGTCGTCGAGTGGGGCGGGGCGGTGTGGGGCTTCGCCCTGCCGGGCGCCGCGGGTGCCGCCGCGCTGGTGGTTCTGCTGGCCACGGGGCGGGTCCTCGCAGCTACCGGGGACGGTGCGGTCGTTGCGGTCTCATCGGAAAATGATCCAAACCGTGCCGTCGAACCCCGTTTCAGCTCGGGGGATCGGGCGTAATGTTCAGTCATGGACCGCCGCATTTTCGGGCTGGAGAACGAGTACGGCGTCACGTGTACGTTCAGGGGACAGCGCCGCCTGTCTCCCGACGAGGTGGCGCGGTACCTCTTCCGCCGTGTCGTGTCATGGGGCCGCAGCAGCAATGTCTTTCTGCGGAACGGTGCCCGCCTCTATCTCGACGTGGGATCACATCCGGAATACGCGACACCCGAATGTGACAACGTGACGGAACTCGTCACTCACGACAAGGCCGGCGAGCGCATTCTCGAAGGACTCCTGGTCGACGCCGAACGACGCCTGCACGAGGAAGGAATCGCGGGCGACGTCTACCTGTTCAAGAACAACACCGACTCGGCGGGCAACTCCTACGGGTGCCACGAGAACTATCTGGTGGCCCGGCACGGGGAGTTCTCCCGGCTCGCGGACATTCTCATTCCCTTCCTGGTCACCCGGCAGCTGCTGTGCGGCGCCGGCAAAGTGCTGCAGACTCCGCGCGGCGCCGTGTACTGCGTGAGCCAGCGCGCCGAGCACATCTGGGAGGGCGTCAGCTCCGCGACGACCCGCTCCCGGCCGATCATCAACACCCGCGACGAACCGCACGCCGACGCCGAGCGCTACCGGCGGCTGCACGTCATCGTCGGTGACTCGAACATGTCCGAGACGACGATGCTCCTCAAGGTCGGCGCCACCGACCTGGTACTGCGCATGATCGAGGCCGGCACGGTCATGCGCGACCTCACCCTGGAGAACCCCATTCGGGCGATCCGCGAGGTCAGTCACGACATCACGGGCCGGCGCAAGGTGCGTCTGGCCAGCGGCCGGGAGGCCTCCGCGCTGGAAGTGCAGCGGGAGTACTTCGAGAAGGCCGTGGACTTCTGCGAGCGCCGCGGCATCCGCACCGGCACGGTCGAGCAGGTGCTCGAACTGTGGGGCCGCACGCTCGACTCGATCGAGGCCGAAGACCTCGACCGGATCGGTACCGAAATCGACTGGGTGATGAAGTACAAGCTCATCGAGCGGTACCGGGCCAAGCACAACATGACGATGTCGCATCCCCGGGTCGCGCAGATAGACCTCGCATATCACGACATCCACCGGCGTCGTGGTCTGTACTACCTGTTGGAGAGGAAGGGGCAAGCCACCCGGATCTGCAACGATTTGAAGATCTTCGAGGGCAAGTCCGTGCCGCCGCAGACCACTCGGGCCCGGCTGCGCGGCGACTTCATCCGGCGGGCTCAGGAGCAGCGCCGCGATTTCACCGTCGACTGGGTCCATCTCAAGCTCAACGACCAGGCGCAACGCACGGTGTTGTGCAAGGACCCGTTCCGTTCGGTCGACGATCGGGTGGAGAAGCTGATCGCGGGAATGTGAGCGTCGAGTTCCGCGTGTGATGGCGGAACGCAACGCGGGGCGCCGTACGTTTTCCGTACGGCGCCCTTCTCACGTCGTAGAGTTGCGCGCACGCCATCAACCAAGATCGATCGATACGAGGCCCTCACCGTGCGCCGACGCTCCCTCCTCATTGCCGTACCCGCCGGACTGGTCACGCTCGCCGGATGCGGTGACGACAAGTCGGACAAGGCCAAGTCCAGCAGCAGCCCGTCCCCGTCGGCCCCCGCGTCCGCCTCGGCGGCGCCGCCGCCGAAGATCGTCGACGGTCCGCTGCCGGCGATCACGGCCGGGACGAAGTTCGGTGAGAAGCCGACCGTGGCCAAGGGCACCGGCTCCCCGTCGAAGGATCTGGCGGTCAAGACGGTCATCGCGGGCGGCGGCAAGACGGTCGCGGAGAACGACTACATCCAGGCCAACTACCTCGGCCAGATCTGGGACACCGCCAAGGTCTTCGACAACTCCTACGACCGTAAGACGCCGCTGGTCATCCAGCTCGCGCAGGGCGGCATCATCGACGGCTGGCGCTATGGCCTGGTGGGCAAGAAGGTCGGCAGCCGCGTCCAGATGTCCGTGCCGCCGACCTGGGGCTACGGCAAGCAGGGCAACACGCAGGGCGGCATCAAGGGCACCGACACGCTGGTGTTCGTCGTCGACATCGAGAACACCTTCAACGCGACGAGTTCCGCCCAGGGCAAAAACGTCGCGCAGAGCGACGCCGCCCTCCCGAAGGTCGGCACCAACACCGACGGCAAGGCCCCCTCCATCGACGTGCCGAAGGCGACGGCCCCGACGAAGCTCGTGTCGGACTACGTCATCGAGGGCGACGGCGACGAGGTCAAGGCGGACAGCAGCGTCCTGGTCCAGTACAAGGGCGTGCTCTGGGACACCGGCAAGGAGTTCGACTCGACGTACAGCAGCGGCCGGCTGGCGTCGTTCTCGCTGCAGCAGGTCGTCAAGGGCTGGGCGCAGGGCCTGACCGGCAAGAAGGTGGGCAGCCGCGTCCTCATCGTCATTCCGCCGGCGCTGGGTTACGGCAACAACCCGCCGAGCGGCAGTGGCATCAAGAAGGACTCCACCCTGGTGTTCTCGGTGGACATCCTGGCCAAGATGTAACGCGTTGCGGGATGTGAGACTGTCGGTGTTGCTTTAAGGCCTTTACGCGAACAAGCAGGAGCTAGAGACGTGAGCATCGAGAAGCCCGAGATCGACTTCCCTGGCGGCGAGCCCCCGGCGGACCTCGAGATCAAGGACATCTGGGAAGGCGAGGGCCAGGTCGCCAAGGCCGGCGACTTCGTCAAGGTCCACTACGTGGGCGTGGCCTTCTCCACCGGCGAGGAGTTCGACGCCTCCTGGAACCGCGGCACCCCGCTGGAGTTCCAGCTCGGTGTCGGTCAGGTCATCAGCGGCTGGGACCAGGGTGTGCAGGGCATGAAGGTCGGCGGCCGCCGCCAGCTGGTCATCCCGGCGCACCTCGCGTACGGCGACCGTGGCGCCGGGGGCCGGATCGCCCCCGGTGAGACGCTGATCTTCGTCTGCGACCTGGTCGCGGTCTGATCCACCGGCCGGATCGGATCTTGGTCCGATCCTCATGAAGGTCGTGTCCGCCCGATCTTCGTGCGCGCTGTGATCGGGATTCGTCCGAAGCCGATCACCTGGGGCCCATGCCTGTCCGGGCATGGGCCCTCGGCTTTTGCCGGGGCGCTCCGGAGCGGTACGGTCATCGGTCGGAAGCACCATAGGAAGGGCGTCGATGGCCATTGCCAAGGCCGAGCGGCTGATGAACCTCGCGCTGTGTCTGCTCGGGACGCGGCGGCCGCTCAGCAAGCGCGAACTCCGCGAGTCCATCGAGGCCTATCTGGAAGCCGGGTCGGACGACTCCTTCAACCGGATGTTCGAGCGCGACAAGGACGATCTGCGCGAGCTGGGCCTGGTCATCGAGACGGTGGAGAACCTCGACGGCGAGGTCGGCTATCTCGCCCGCCGCGACAGCAACCGCCTGCCGCCCATCACCCTCGACGCCGAGGAGGCCGCCGCCCTCGGCCTCGCCGCCAAGGTCTGGCAGCAGGCCCGGCTGGCCGGCGCGGCGAGTGGTGCGTTGCAGAAGCTGCGCGCCGCCGGGCTGCCCGAGGACGTGGACCCCTACGAGGCGCATGGCGCCCTCGAACCGCACATTCCCGTGCACGAGGCGGCCTTCGAGCCGCTGATGCTGGCCTGCCGCGACCGCCGCCCGGTCGTCTTCGACTACCGCAAGGCAACCGCCGCACACCCCGAGACCCGGCAGGTCGAGCCGTGGGCGCTGGAGTGCTGGCGCGGCCACTGGTACCTGGCGGGCTGGGACCGCGACCGCGGCGCCGAGCGCGTCTTCAGGCTCTCCCGTATCACCGGCAGGGTCCGCTCCCGCGCCGGGCGTTATACCGCCGAGGTGCCCGACGTCGTCACCGTGCGGGAGACCGTCGCGAGCTGGGCGGGCGAGATCGCCGACCGCTCCGCGCTGATCCGGCTGCGCACCGGCTCCGGCTACCCGCTGCGGGCCAAGGCCGTCTCCGTACGGGAACTGGGCGACGGCTGGGACGAGTTGGAGATTCCGTACGGGCACGGCCTGGACGCCTGGCTCGTCGAGTTCGGGCCCGACGTGGTGGTCCTGGAGCCCGCCGAGCTGCGGGCCGATGTAGTGGACCGGCTGCGCGCCGTGGCCAAGGGCTGAGGGGGAACGTAGAGAACGTGGCATCAAAACCGGCCAGGCCCACGAACGCGATCGACCAGACCCGGCGGATGCTCTCCCTGGTGACCTATCTGCGCGAGCGCCCCGGCGCGCACGTCGGTGATGTCGCCAGGGCATTCGGGATCACCGAGGACGAGCTGATCTCCGACCTCGACGTGCTGCCGCTGTGCGGGACCAGCTTCCGCGGCGGTGACCTCCTCGACATCGACACCGACGGCGACCGCATCTGGTGGCACAACCCCGACGACGTCGCCGAACCCCTCCGTATCGCCGCCGACGAGGCGACCGCGCTGCTGGTGGCCGCCCGCGCGGTGTCCACGCTGCCCGGACTGCGCGAGGGCGACCGGCAGGCGCTGCTGCGCGCCACCGCCAAGGTGGAGGCCGCCTCGGGCGAGGCGGCGGGCGCCAGCTCCCGCCTCTCGGTGACCTTCGAGTCCGAGGGCGGCGTCTTCGCGGACGTCGACCGGGCGATCTCCGAGCGGCGCCGGCTGTGGATCCGCTACTACTCGCCCTCGCGCGACGAGCTCACCGAGCGCGAGATCGACCCGATCCGCCTGGTCAGCGTCGGGCACACGTACGTGGAGGCCTGGTGCCGCCGCTCCGAGGCGCGCCGCACCTTCCGGCTCGACCGGGTCGCCGAGATCCGCATCCTCGACGAGCCGTCCGCGCCGCCCGAGGTCGAGCTGCGGGACCTCTCCGAGGGGCTGGTGCAGCCCGCGGCCGAGGACCCCGAGGTGGTCGTCGAGGTCGGGCCGGGCGGGCGCTGGGTCGCGGAGTACTACCCGCACGACAGTGCGGATGAGCTGCCGGACGGCGGGCTGCGTATCACCTTGCGGACCCCCGACCCCACGTCGCTGCGACGGCTGGCGCTGCGCTTGGGCCGGGACGGCCGGATCGTGTCGCCGCCGGAACTGGCGGACAGCGCCCGCGAGGCGGCTCGGGAGGCACTCGCGGCCTACGACGGGCTCGAGGGCGATGAGGACGGACCGTACGACAGGCAGGAGCAGGGGCTTTGACCACGTCGGCGATGTCGGGCGCGTCGGGGAGGGCCGGTACCTCGCAGAGGGCCGGCGGGCCGGTGAAGGCGGGCGGCGCGGAGCGGGCCGGCGCATCCGGGGGCGCGGCGGAGATGACGGTCGTCACCGCGTTCGCGGGTATGCGGAGAGTCGCCGACGTGCTGTTCAAGGCGGGCTGCCCCGACTGCCGGGCCGCTCTGGAGCTCAGGGCGAACGCCCTGATGCTGGCCATCGGCGCCACCAGCCGCACCACGTTCTACTCCTTCACCTGCACCGAGTGCGGCTCGGCCGTCCGCAAGCCCGCGGGCGAGCGCATCGTCGAACTCCTCACCGGCGGCGGGGTGCGCACACTCCGCCTGCACTCCACGACTTAGGCTCGACCTCATGTTCTGGCCGATGTTCGCGATTGTCGTGGGTTTTCTTGGAATCGCCGTTCTCGGCGTGCTCGCTGTCCGTGTCTTCGTGGAAGCGGAACGTCTGGGGCGGCAGGTGACGGACTCCGCGCGCCGGATCAACCAGGCGGCCGACGACCTGGAGCGGGCGGCCGTCGGGGTCGCGCGTTCTGTGGATGCCGTATGACCTTCCAGGGATCCCGGTATGAGTCCGTCCAGGTATACGCAATGGGCCGTTCGAACCTGTCAACTTGCCGGTGAGGGCGGGTACGCTTCTGATCGCGGTCCGGAGAACGAGGCGCCGGCCGCGAACTGGGAGTACGCACAGGGATTGCCCCGCGTTCACCCCTGAGCGTTACGATCGCTGTCATCACGACGTTCGGGCACATGTCCGACCGATCGGACAGCACCCCGACCCAGCCGCCTCGGTGAGAAGGTAAAGACTTATGTTCGGAAGGCTCGGCGCTCCCGAGATCATTCTCATCCTCGTCGTCATCATCCTGCTGTTCGGCGCGAAGAAGCTTCCGGACATGGCGCGCTCTCTCGGAAAGTCCGCGCGCATCCTGAAGAGCGAGGCGAAGGCGATGAAGGACGAGGGCAGCACCCCCGCCCCGGCCGGTCCGCCCAGCACCGACGAGCAGACCCCGGCTCAGCGCACGATCCAGGCCGCGCCCGGCGATGTGACCAGCTCCCGCCCGGTCACCGAGCCGACGGACACGACCAAGCGCTGACGCAGGACCGGACGCCTCCGGCCCGCCGCACGAGATGAGGACGTGGGTTGCTCAACTCTGCCCGCAAGAAGGAGAAGGATCCCGAGGGACGGATGCCCCTTGCGGACCACCTTCGTGAGCTCCGCAACCGGCTCGCGAAGGCGATGCTGGCCATCGTCATCGTCACGGTCGTGGCCGCCTTCTACTACAACGACATCATCAACTTCTTCACCAAGCCGGTGCTGGACTCGGTCGGGTGTCCTTCGAGCTTCGCCGAGCTGGCGAAAACGCCCAAGGGCCACCAGCAGTGCGCGCAGATCACGATCAACGGTCTGCTCGCCCCGTTCACCCTGGCGTTGAAGGTCTCGTTGATGGCCGGTGTCGCGCTCGCCTCGCCGGTGTGGCTCTACCAGCTGTGGGCGTTCGTCGCGCCCGGTCTGCACCAGAACGAGAAGAAGTACGCGTACGCGTTCGTCGGGACGGGCGTTCCGCTCTTCTTCGCCGGTGGCTTCTTCGCCTACAAGGTGCTGCCCACCACCGCGAAGGTGCTGATCGACTTCACGCCGGACGGCGTGAACAACCTGCTGCCGCTGGACGATCTGCTCGACCTCGTCACGCGCATGGTGGTCGTCTTCGGCCTCTCCTTCGAGCTGCCGCTGCTGCTGGTCATGCTCAACCTCACCGGCATCCTGACCGGCAAGCGCATGCTCGGCTGGTGGCGCGCCATGATCATGGGCATCACGGTCTTCGCGGCCGTCGCCACGCCGAGCACCGACCCGCTGACGATGCTGGCGCTCGCGGTACCGATCTGGGTCCTGTACTTCGGCGCCGTCGTCTTCTCGCTGATGAACGACCGGCGCAAGCAGCGCCGGGACGCCGAGGGTCCGGCGGACGACGAGGCCTCCGACCTGGACCTCACGCCCGACGACATCGGCGAGGTCGAGAGCGTGTCGGCGCACCGCGCGCTGCCCGAGCAGTCGGGCACGGACCGGGTCAACGGTTATGACGACGTGACCTGACGAAGCCCGGAGATCTCGTAGGGTCAGGGCCGTGACCAGCGAGATCACCCTCTTCGTCAACCCCACCGCAGGACGCGGCCGGGGCGCCCACGCGGCGCAGCCGGCCGCTTTCGCATTGCGAGCGGCGGGATTCTCCGTCCGTACGGTCCTCGGGGAGAACGCCGAGGACGCCCTCACGCGCGCGCGTGAGGCCGTCGAGGGCGGCACCGGCGCCCTGATAGCCGTCGGGGGCGACGGCATGGCGAACCTCGCCCTCCAGGCCGTCGCCGGCACCCGCACCCCGCTCGGCCTGGTCGCCGCCGGCACCGGCAACGACTTCGCCCGCGCCCTCGGGCTTCCGGTGCGCGACCCGGCGGCCGCGGGACGGCTGATCGCCGAGTCCCTCAAGGGGGCGCGGCTGCGCGACATCGACCTGGGCCGGGCGAACGGCACCTGGTTCGCCACCGTCCTCGCCTCCGGCTTCGACTCCCGGGTCAACGATCGCGGCAATCGCATGCGGTGGCCGGTCGGCCGCTTCAAGTACGACCTCGCCATGCTCGCCGAACTGGCCGCCCTCAGGCCCCTCCCGTACCGGATCACCCTGGACGACGGCGAGGTCCGGGAGATCCGGGCGACGCTCGTCGCGGTCGGCAACGGGTCGTCGTATGGCGGCGGAATGAGGATCTGCGCGGGCGCCGATCTGGAGGACGGGCTGTTCGACGTCACGGTCGTCGGGGAGTGCAGCCGTACGACCCTGCTCAAGGTGTTCCCCAAGGTCTACCGGGGCACCCACCTCGACCACCCCGTCGTCACCGCGCACCGGGCCACCAAGGTCGAGCTCGTCGCCGAGGGTGTCACCGCGTACGCGGACGGGGAGCCGCTGGGGCCGCTGCCGCTCACCGTGGAGTGCGTGCCCGCGGCGGTGCGCGTGGCAATTCCCTGAGCTGCGGGAATCCGGGGTTTGAGATAAACAGATCCGGATATTGATCGTCATGTTGTCAGTGGCTGCCGGTAGTCTCGAAAGCACGATGACAGAGGACCTCTCACCGGCCGAGCGGTATGCGGCAGCACGGAAGCGCGCTGTCGAGCAGGCCACCGCGCTCGCCTCCTTCCGCGAGATGTACGACTTCGGCCTCGACCCCTACCAGATCGAGGCCTGCCAGGCGCTCGAAGCGGGCAAGGGTGTGCTCGTGGCCGCGCCCACCGGCTCGGGCAAGACGGTCGTCGGCGAGTTCGCCGTCCACCTCGCCCTCCAGCAGGGCAAGAAGTGCTTCTACACCACGCCGATCAAGGCGCTCTCGAACCAGAAGTACGCCGATCTGTGCCGCCGCTACGGCGCGGGCAAGGTCGGCCTGCTCACCGGCGACAACAGCGTCAACTCCGATGCCCCGGTGGTCGTCATGACCACCGAGGTGCTGCGCAACATGCTGTACGCGGGCTCCCAGACCCTTCTCGGCCTCGGCTATGTGGTCATGGACGAGGTGCACTACCTCTCCGACCGCTTCCGCGGCGCCGTCTGGGAGGAAGTGATCATCCACCTCCCGGAGTCGGTGACCCTGGTGTCACTCTCGGCGACCGTGTCGAACGCGGAGGAGTTCGGCGACTGGCTGGACACCGTGCGTGGCCACACCGAGGTGATCGTCTCCGAGCACCGGCCCGTCCCGCTGTTCCAGCACGTGCTGGCCGGGCGCCGGATGTACGACCTCTTCGAGGAGGGCGAAGGCAACAAGAAGGCGGTCAACCCCGACCTCACCCGCCTGGCCCGTATGGAGGCCAGCCGTCCCTCGTTCCAGGACCGCAGACGCGGCCGCGCCATGCGCGAGGCCGACCGTGAGCGCGAGCGCCGGCAGCGCTCGCGGATCTGGACACCGGGCCGCCCCGAGGTCATCGAACGGCTCGACGCCGAGGGCCTGCTGCCCGCGATCACGTTCATCTTCAGCCGCGCCGCCTGCGAGGCCGCCGTCCAGCAGTGCCTGTACGCGGGCCTCAGGCTGAACGACGAGGAGGCGCGCGCGAAGGTGCGCGAGATCGTCGAGGAGCGCACCGCGTCCATCCCCTCCGAGGATCTGCACGTCCTGGGCTACTACGAGTGGCTGGAGGGCCTGGAGCGCGGCATCGCGGCCCACCACGCGGGCATGCTGCCCACGTTCAAGGAAGTCGTCGAGGAACTCTTCGTACGCGGCCTGGTGAAGGCCGTGTTCGCGACGGAGACCCTGGCGCTGGGCATCAACATGCCCGCCCGCTCGGTGGTGTTGGAGAAGCTCGTCAAGTGGAACGGCGAGCAGCACGCCGACATCACACCCGGCGAGTACACCCAGCTCACCGGTCGTGCCGGGCGCCGCGGCATCGACGTCGAGGGCCACGCCGTCGTGCTGTGGCAGCGCGGCTTCAGCCCCGACCACCTGGCGGGACTCGCGGGCACCCGCACCTACCCGCTGCGCTCCAGCTTCAAGCCGTCGTACAACATGGCCGTGAACCTGGTCGAGCAGTTCGGCCGGCACCGCTCGCGCGAGCTGCTGGAGACGTCCTTCGCGCAGTTCCAGGCCGACAAGTCGGTCGTCGGGATCTCCCGGCAGGTACAGCGCAACGAGGAGGGGCTTGAGGGCTACAAGGAGTCCATGACCTGCCACCTCGGGGACTTCGACGAGTACGCGCGACTGCGCCGCGAACTCAAGGACCGCGAGACGGAGCTCGCCAAGCAGGGCGCGGCACAGCGGCGCGCAGAGGCGGCCGTGGCGCTGGAGAAGCTCAAGCCCGGCGACATCATCCATGTCCCGACCGGCAAGTTCGCGGGCCTGGCGCTGGTCCTCGACCCGGGGCTGCCCGCGGGCCGGTCCAACGGCCACCGCGGCTTCGAGCACCACGACGGACCGCGTCCGCTGGTCCTCACCGCCGAGCGCCAGGTGAAGCGGCTGGCCTCGATGGACTTCCCGGTGCCGGTCGAGGCGCTGGAGCGGATGCGCATCCCGAAGTCCTTCAACCCGCGCTCCCCGCAGTCCCGTCGCGACCTCGCCTCCGCGCTGCGCACCAAGGCCGGACACATCGTCCCCGACCGGCTGCGCAAGCGCCGCTCCGAGGCCGCCGACGACCGTGAGATCGCCCGGCTGCGCACCGCGATCCGCGCCCACCCCTGCCACGGGTGCAACGACCGTGAGGACCACGCCCGTTGGGCCGAGCGCTACCACCGGCTGCTGCGTGACACCAAGCAGCTGGAGAACCGCATCGAGGGCCGGACGAACACCATCGCCCGCACCTTCGACCGGATCGTCGCCCTCCTCACCGAGTTGGACTACCTGCGCGGCGACGAGGCCACGGAGCACGGCAGACGGCTCGCCCGGCTGTACGGCGAACTCGACCTGCTGGCCAGCGAATGCCTGCGCGCCGGGGTGTGGGAAGGCCTCGACCCGGCCGAACTTGCGGCCTGCGTCTCGGCGTTGGTGTACGAGTCGCGGGTCGGCGACGACGCTATGGCGCCGAAGCTGCCGTCCGGCAAGGCCAAGGCGGCGCTCGGTGAGATGGTCCGCATCTGGGGCCGTCTCGACGCGCTGGAGGAGGACTTCCGGATCACCCAGTCCGAGGGCGTCGGCCAGCGCGAACCGGACCTCGGCTTCGCCTGGGCGGCCTACGAGTGGGCTTCCGGCAAGGGCCTCGACGAGGTGCTGCGCGAGGCGGAGATGCCGGCCGGTGACTTCGTCCGCTGGTGCAAGCAGGTCATCGACGTGCTGGGCCAGATCTCGGCCGCCGCGCCGGTCGCCGGCGGTGAGAGGTCGACGGTCGCGAAGAACGCGCGCAAGGCGGTCGACGGCCTGCTGCGCGGAGTGGTCGCCTACTCGTCGGTGGGCTGAGTGGGCTGAGCCGAGCCGGTGGCCCGGTCGCTCGTGGTGCGCCGCCTCCCTGCCGGGGGCGGCGCATCCTTGTGTCAGCTCCAGCTCGGTGAGGGCTCGTGCGGCCCCTCATGAGGCACGGGGCGGCCGGTGTGGGCGTCCAGGGGGATACGGTCGCCGATCGGGCGGGTCAGCTTCACCGTCACCCTCGCGCGGATCCCCTCACCGGTGCAGGGACCTTTCCTCGCTCCGAGGACGGACGCGGACAGCACCACACCGGTCCTGGTCTCCAGTACGTGCACGGCCGGGCCGGAGTCGCAGGACCCGTGGTCGGCCAGGACCGTGAGGGTTCGGCCGTCGCCGGCCACCGCGACGAGCCGGTCGAGCGGGGCCGACGTGCCGGCGGGGACATCCCGGCTCGGCCCGATCGGCGACTCGGGGAGCTTCGAGGGGCCGACGGCGGCGCGCTTGAGCGGAGTGTCGTAGCCCTCCAGAGTGAACAGCCAGGCCGGAACGGTCGCCGGGCCCCGGCTGGTGGCCAGGGTCATCTCGCCCGGCTTCGCCCCGGTCACGGTCAGGTGCGGGCCGTCGTTCCCGCCGCGCGCCACCCTCTCGTACGCCTTGCCCGCCGCCATCAGCGGCAGGGTGAGGGAGGCTCCGCTCTTCCACCTCACCTCCCCGTCCCTGCGCGGGAGTGCCGGAAGTGCGCCGCGCAGCACGAAGTTCTGGGTGGTGAAGGCCCGCTTGTCGGCTTCGTCGCGCGGGCCGCCCTCGGGCAACTGGACCGCGTCCGCCATCGGGTAGTAGCCCTTGCGCCACTGCCGAGCGGCCTCGGAACCGTCCCAGGCGTCGGCGACCTGTCGGGCGCGGCTCTCCGCCTGCGGCTCCTGACCGGTGCCGGGGGCCTGCACCCCGTTGCCGGCGGCCCTTTCGCTGCCGCACCCCGTGACGGCACCGGCTCCGGCGGTCAGGAGGGCGAGGGTGACGAGCAGATGGGCGATGCGTGTGGTCTTGGACTGCATGGGTCCCCCGGGGCCGGCGCTGACGAACGGAACGTGAGGCGAAGCTCGTGCCACGCCTGTGACGCCCCGGCCCCGGGGCACGTTCGGCCCGCGTCCGTTTCCGCGATGCCTTTTGCCGCATCGTGACTCGTCGGCCTACCGGCCCGACCACGGCCGTGAGGTCAGGCGCGCGTCCGGAGGTAGCCGCGCCAGCCGCCGTACTCCGTGATGTCCTCGGCGCCTTCGAGCGCCGCGGGCTCGCACAGGAAGCCGGGCACGTGGGTGCCGTCGGCCAGTTCGACCCGGCCCAGTGCCATCGGCCGGGGCAGGTCGGCGAGCAGCCGGCCGAGGCCCGCCGCGGGCAGTCGCCACACCTCGGCCTCGATGCCGGCCCCGCCGCTCTCGCCGACGTGGACCAGGCCCGGCTTGGGCGGGGTGGTGGACAGCGCGTGCAGACGGTAGGCGGGTGCCGTCGTGGTCGTGCGCTCCCACTCCGCGCCCAGGGACAGGAGCTGGGGGTTCAGCGGCTGGCCGGACAGGTGGGCGCCGACCACCGCGATCCGCAGCTCCGGCTGGAGCAGCGCGGCGATCCGGGCGAGGCGTTCGTCGGTGAACGCAGGGCCGATCAGCATCACGCCGAAGGGCAGAGCGGCGGGCGTGAGACCGGCCGGAACGGCGACCGCCGCCAGGTCGAAGAGGTTCGTGGAGTTGGTGAAGCGGCCCAGCCGGGCGTTGGCGCCGAGCGGGTCGGCGGCGACCTCCGCGAGCGTGGGGTGGCCGGGTGCGGTCGGCAGCAACAGGGCGTCCGCGTCGCCGAGTTCGGCGAGGGCCCGGGTGCGCAGCGCCGCCAGCCGGTCCTGGTCGGCGAAGAGCTGGTGGGCCGGGATGTCCCGGGCGCGGGTGATGATCCCGGCGACGGTCGGGTCGAGACCCGCGCCTCCCTCGCTGATCAACTTGTCGACAAAACTCCCCACCGCCGTGTAGCGCTCGGCGACGAACGCGCCCTCGTAGAGCATCGCCGCCGCCTCGGTGAACGGGGTGAGGTCGAGCGTGCGCACCTCGGCCCCGGCCGCGACGAGCTGCTCCACGGCGGCCTCGTAAGCCTGCGCCCACCCCTCGTCGAGTTCGCCGAGCTGCGGCGTCGGGGGGACGGCGACGCGCCAGGGGCCGGGGGCCCGCTGGGGGAGTGAGGGGAGTTCGCGTCCGGAGGGGGACGCCAGGTACGCGAGGGCCTGCTCGGCCTCCGGGAGCGTACGGGCGAAGACGGTCACGCAGTCGAGCGAGGCGCAGGCCGGGACGACACCGGTGGTCGGGACCAGGCCGCGGGTGGGCTTGAGGCCGACGATGCCGTTGAAGGCGGCGGGGACGCGTCCGGAGCCGGCCGTGTCGGTGCCGAGGGCGAGGTCGACGATGCCGAGGGCTACGGCCACGGCCGATCCCGAGCTGGAGCCGCCGCTGATCCTGGCCGGGTCCAGGGCGCCTCGTACGGCGCCGTGCGGGGAGCGGGTGCCGACCAGGCCGGTGGCGAACTGGTCGAGGTTCGTGGTGCCGAGGACGAGTGCGCCGGCTGCGCGGAGGCGGGCGACCGCGGGGGCGTCGGCCTCCGGGGTGTACGCGTAGGCCGGGCAGCCTGCGGTGGTCTTGAGGCCCGCCACGTCGATGTTGCCCTTCGCGGCGAGGAGCTTGCCGGCTAGGGGGAGGTGTTCGCCTGCGGCGAGGCGGGCGTCCATGGCCTGGGCCTCCTTCTCGACCTCTGCCTGGGGGCGGAGGTCGATCCAGATCTCGGGGCGGTCGACTGCCTCGATGCGGGCGTAGGCCATACGGACTCGGGTCAGGACGGACATGGGTTGCTCCTGGTTCTTCGGGTGCGGACCGGTGGGTGGTCTGTGCCCACCCGTTCCGCCATGGGGGTCCCCCCTGTTCGAGCGAAGCCGAGAACTTGGGGGAGGAACGCCTGCCCACAGACCACGGCGGGGTGTCGAGGCGCCGTTGGAATCACCTGCGTGTAACGCCTGCCCACAGGCCACGGGCGTGATTTCAGCTCATCGGTGCCAGGACCACCAGTGCTGTGCCCGCTTCCACCAGGGCGCCGGGCTTGGTGAGGACTTGTTGGACCACTCCGTCCATCGGGGCGGGCACCCTGGACTCCATCTTCATCGCCTCCAACGCCAGCAGGGGCTGGCCGGTCGTCACCCGGTCGCCCGGCTCGACGTTCAGCTGCCACACGGAGGCCGCGAACTCGGCCTCGATCAGGCGGCCGCCCGCGGGGACGGTCACCTCGGCGGCGGGCGCCGCGGGCGTGGACGCGGCGTCCGCCCGGTCGAATTCGCCCGCCGCCTCCCAGGCGTCCCGCTCGGCGGAGAACGCGGTGCCCTGCCTGGCCCGGAACTCCGCGATGGATGCGGAGTGGTCGGAGAGGAAGGCCTGGTACTCGGCGAGTGAGAAGACGCCCTCCTCGATCCGGGGCACGAAGCGGCCCGAGATGATGTCGGCGCGCAGGTCGAGGAGTTCGTCGGGCTCGACGGCGTACCACTTGATGCGGTCGAAGAAGCGCAGCAGCCAGGGCGAGCCCGGCTCGAACGCGCCGCGCTGCTGCCACCCCGACCACACCTGGGTCGTACGGCCGACGAACTGGTAGCCGCCGGGGCCCTCCATGCCGTAGATACAGAGGTAGGCGCCGCCGATGCCGACCGAGTTCTCGGCGGTCCAGGTGCGCGCCGGGTTGTACTTGGTGGTCACCAGGCGGTGGCGCGGGTCCAGCGGGGTGGCCACCGGTGCGCCGAGGTAGACGTCGCCCAGGCCCAGGACGAGGTACTCCGCGTCGAACACCGTGCGGTACACGTCGTCCACCGAGTCCAGGCCGTTCACGCGGCGGATGAACTCGATGTTCCACGGGCACCAGGGCGCGTCGTCGCGGACGCCCGCCATGTAGCGGGCGATCGCCTCGCGGGTCGCCGGGTCGTCCCAGGAGAGGGGGAGATGCACCGTGCGGGAGGGCACGACCAGTTGGTCGCTGGGCGGGAGTGTTCGGGCTATCTCCCGCACCGTGGTGAGGAGTTCGTGTTGCGGAAGCCTGCCGGGGTCCGTCTGGATCTGGAGGGAGCGGATGCCGGGGGTCAGGTCCGTGACGCCGTCGAGCGCGGCCTCGGTCACGGCTTCCATCAGCGCGTGGACCCGCATGCGCAGTGTCAGGTCCAGTTGCAGCGGTCCGAATTCGACCAGCAGGTTGTCGTCGCCGCTGCGGCGGTACGTCACGTCGCCGTCCCGTGCGAGCACCCCGCCGTCGACGATCGCGGGCCGCTGGGAGCCGTCGTCGGCCAGCGGTGCGAACCGCACGGTGTCACCGGGCCGGAACTGGCCGAGCTTCCAGCGTTCCGTGCTGACGACCGTCGCCGGGCAGACGAAGCCGCCGAGCGAGGGGCCGTCCGGGCCGAGCAGCACCGGCATGTCGCCGGTGTAGTCGACGGCGCCGACCGAGTACGGCGTGTCGTGGATGTTGGACGGGTGCAGGCCCGCCTCGCCGCCGTCCGTGCGCGCCCAGCGGGGCTTCGGGCCGACCAGCCGTACGCCCGTGCGCGCCGAGTTGAAGTGGACCTTCCAGTCGGCGGCGTAGAAGTCGTGGATGTCGTCCTCGGTGAAGAACTCCGGTGCGGCGTGCGGGCCTTCGAGCGCGCCGACCCGCCAGCCGGAGGAGAACCCGGGACGGTCGCCGGCCGGTACCGGCGCCCCGTGATCCGTCGCCGAGCCGCCGTGCAGTACGTCGCCCGTCCTCAGGGTGCGGCCCCCGTGTCCGCCGAACCGGCCCAGCGTGAACGTGGACGCGCTGCCGAGGAACGCCGGTACGTCCAGGCCCCCGCCCGCGAAGAGCACGTAGGTGCGCAGGCCGTGTTCGGTGGGGGAGCCGACCTCCAGCAGGGCCCCCGCCGGTACCGTCACCGGTTCCCACTGCGCGACCGCCGCGCCGTCCACGGTGACCCGCGCCGGTGCGCCCGTGACGCAGACCGTCGTGGTGTGGGTGAAGCGCAGGGTCGGCCCCTGGAGGGTGCACTCCAGACCGGGTGCCCCCTCGTGGTTGCCGAGAGCGCGGTTGCCGAGCCGGAAGGAGAGGTCGTCCATCGGGCCGCAGGGGGGCACGCCCACCTGCCAGTAGCCGGTGCGGCCCGGCCAGTCCTGGACCGAGGTGAGGGTCCCGCCGGAGACGACCTCGATGCGCCGAGTGGGATCGGTGACTTCGGCCAGCGTCGCCGTCGAGTGCGTCGCCCGCCGGAAGGAAGGGTCGGCGAGCGCGGCCCGCACCAGCCCCAGGTTCGTCTCGATGCCGTCCACCCGGGTCCTGGCCAGCGCCTCGTCGAGGCGTTGCAGCGCGTGCGCCCGGTCCTGGCCGTACGCGATGACCTTCGCGAGCATCGGGTCGTACGACGTGGTCACCTCGGTGCCCGTCTCCACCCAGCCGTCCACGCGGACGCCGCCGGGGAACTCGACCCGCGTGAGCAGGCCCGCGCTCGGCCGGTGGTCGCGCGAGGGGTCCTCGGCGTACACCCGGGCCTCGACGGCGTGACCGCGCGGTGCCCCCGGATCGCGGACGACCTCCGACTCCCCGCGCGCGAGCCGCAGCATCCAGCCGACGAGGTCGACGCCGTAGATCTCCTCGGTGACCGGATGCTCCACCTGGAGGCGGGTGTTGACCTCGAGGAAGTACGCCTCCTCGCGTGCGGCGTCGTAGACGAACTCGACGGTTCCGGCGGAGCGGTATCCGACAGCGGCACACAAGTCTCGTGCGGAGGAGGCCAGTTGGGCGCGCACGGTGGACGGCAGGCCCGGTGCCGGGGCCTCCTCCAGCACCTTCTGGTTGCGGCGCTGGAGCGAGCAGTCCCGGTCGCCGAAGGTGACGACCCGGCCCCGGCCGTCGCCGAAGACCTGCACCTCGACATGGCGGGCGTGTTCCACCAGCCGCTCCAGGAAGACCCCGGCGGAGGAGAAGGAGGCCGCGGCGACGCGCTGTACCCGCTCCCACGCCTCGGTCAGTTCGTCGGCCGAGCGACATGCCGACATACCGATGCCGCCACCACCGCCGGTGGCCTTCAGCATGACGGGGTAGCCGATGCGGGCGGCCGCCTCCAAAGCCTCGGTGAGACCGGGGAGAAGTCCCGTGCCGGGCGCCAACGGCACCCCGGCCGCCTCCGCCGCCGCCCGCGCCGTGTGCTTCGCCCCGAACAGCTCCAGTTGCTCCGGCGTCGGACCCACGAACACGATCCCGGCGTCCTCGCAGCGCCGCGCGAAGGCCGCGTCCTCGGACAGGAAGCCGTACCCGGGGTGGATCGCCCCGGCCCCGGTGTCCTTGGCCGCCTTCAGGACGAGGTCGGCGTCGAGATACGACTCCTTCGCGGGCGCGGGCCCCAGCCGTACCGCCTCGTCGGCGAGCCGGACGTGGGGTGCGCAGCGGTCGGCGTCGGAGTACACGGCGACCGTGCGCAGGCCGAGTTCGCGGGCCGTGCGGATGATCCGTACCGCGATCTCGCCGCGGTTGGCGACCAGCAGGGTGTCGAAGGTCATCCCGTCGCCCCGCTCGCCTCGATGGTCATTTCCACCGCGGTCGGCTCGAAGCCGTTGCAGGGGTTGTTGATCTGGGGGCAGTTGGAGACCAGCACGAGAACGTCGCACTCGGCGCGCAGGGTCAGCGTGAGCCCCGGGGCCGAGATGCCGTCGACGATGCCGAGGGTGCCGTCCTTCTCGACCGGCACGTTCATGTACCAGTTGATGTTCGAGACGAGATCGCGCTTGCCGAGGCCGTACTTGGCACCCTCGGCGAGGAAGTTGTCCACGCAGGCGTGCTGGGACCAGGTGTGGTGTCCGTACCGCAGGGTGTTCGACTCCTTGGAGCAGGCGCCGCCGACCGTGTCGTGCCGGCCGACCTCGTCCGCGACCACGGTCATCAGCGGGGTGTGCTCGTTGGACATCAGCACGCTGCCGGTGGTGAGGAAGAGGTTGCCCTGCGCGTGGATCGTGTCGGGCGCGCTGTAGCGGACGGTCGTGTCGTGGGCGTCGTACACCAGGAAGTCGACGGCCTGGTTGCCGTGCAGGTCGGTGACGGTGAGCGTCTGACCGGTGCGGACGACGGCGGACCAGGCGGCCCGGGCCAAAACCACGGTCTTCATGCGATCCCCCTCGCGGCGAGGAACTCGGCGGTGTTCAGGAAGGCGCGGCGGCCCTCGGGCGTGGCTTCCCACAGCGGGTCGCCCGGCGCGGTCGCGGCCGCGCGCCAGGCGAGGACCTCCAGCGGAGTGCTGACGTACTCCGTGCGGGGGTCGGCGGGGTGCGGCACGTTCGCGATCAGCACGGTCACGTCCTGCTCGGCGCGGAGTGTCACGCTGCCGCCGGGGCCCGCGGAACCGGTGAAGTCCAGCGAGCCGTCGTCGCGGACCTCCACGCCCTGGAAGAAGGAGAGCGAGGGCGGCAGGTCACGGGGTTCGAGGCCGTTCTTGGCGGCGGCCAGCTTGAAGAGCTCGCGGCCTGCGGGGGATGCGGACTGCGGGGTTCCGTCGCCGTAGCGCTGGGTGTTGCGTACGAGGGTGGAGGTGCCGCAGAGCGTGTCGTGGTGGCCGGAGGTGTCGGCGACCAGGGAGGCGAGGACGCGGCCTTGGTCGGAGAGGAGCAGCTGCCCCTCTCCGAGGTAGGCGTTCCACTGGACCTTGACCGTGTCCGCCACGTTCAGGCGTTCCCAGGGGCGGTCGGCGGCGTACAGGAGCAGGTGTGCGCAGGCGTCGCCCCTGAGGTCGGTGAGCCTGAGTTCCGTGCCGCGGGCCAGCATCCTGTGCGTGTAGTTGCCGGCCGCCACCGTCTCCGCCCACACCAGGTGGCCCGCCTCGCAGGGGGGCGCGGGCCAGGCGCTCGCCGGGACGACGGGCATGGCCTCCGTGCGGGAGCCCTCTTGCGCCCGGGCGTGGGCACGGGCTCCGTAAGTGGTCGCTGTCGCCATCGCGAGTCCTCCGGCTCCTGGGTGATTTCTGTCGCTCGACAGAAATTAGGGGCGGGGAGGGTCGGGGCCGTGTCCCGAGTGTTGCCGGACGGTTACCGACCCCTCACCGGACGCTCCGCGGGTTTGGCGGTACGGGGCGCTCCGTGGGTTTGAGGGTGTGGGTCGGGTGCGGCTGGGTGCGCGGTTCCTCGCGCCCCTGTGGGGGTGCGCTGTGGGTTTGGAGCTGCGGGTTGTGTGTGGCTGGGCGCGCAGTTCCTCGCGCCCCTGGTGGGTGGGCGCGCCGTTCCTTGTCCCGCTCGGGGCCGGTGTCGTGTGCGAGGATCGAACGCATGGGAAGTGGTGGTGGGCGACGGGTCGGGCGGCCTCGGGCCGCGCAGCGGCCGGACAGCGGGCTGTCGCCGCGGGACGAACTGCTCGACGCGGCCGCCGAGTTGTTCACGACGCGCGGTTACGCCGCGACGACCACCCGTGCCGTCGCCGAGCGGGCCGGTATGCGCCAGGCGTCGATGTACCACTACGTCTCCGGCAAGGAGGAGTTGCTCGCCGAGCTCCTGGAGTCGACCGTCACCCCCTCGCTCGCGTTCGCCCGGGAGCTCCTCGCCGACGACGCGACCCCGCCCGAGAGCCGGCTGTGGGAGCTGTGCCGCACCGACGTGGAGCTGCTCTGCGGGGGCCCGCACAACCTGGGTGGGCTATATCTGCTGCCCGAGGTGCGCGCCGAGCGCTTCGCCGGCTTCCATGCCGTACGGGCCGAGTTGAAGGACACCTACCGGCAGTTGCTGGCCGCGACCGCGGCAGGTGGCGCGCTCGTCAAGAGTGAACTCGATCTGCGGACGGATCTGCTGTTCGGTCTCATCGAAGGGGTGATCCTCGTGCACCGGTCCGACCCCGAGCGGCCCGTGTCCGCCTTCGCCGAAGCAACCGCCGACGCGGCGCTGCGGATCGCCGGAATCTGACGTACCGCCCTGTGGAGGTGCGGTTTTCGTATGCCCGTGCGCCGCTACTCAGCGTGCGCGAACGAAGCCTGAGCGTGTAAATGGCCGAGAGTACTCCTGCCGCGCAGGCGATTTCAGGCGGTTGCTGAATATGACACGGCGATGATCCGGTCGGACTAAGCTCGCCCGCAGCGCACCGAGTTGGGATGTATTCGTGCGCTTGTTCCCAAAAGTTCCGAAGATTCGGTTTGACCACGCAGTTTCCCCCACGAACTCCCCCCTACCCCAGCCGATTTGTCTCAGAGGGCATACATGGTGAGTGTTCAATCGCCTCCCGGTGGCCGTGAACTTCCCTACGCGCGCGTGCTGTTGCCGCCGGCCATACTGATGGCCGCGGTGACCGGGGCCGCCGTCGCCCTGGTGACGGGCCCGGCCCGGGCCGCCGTCGGCTGGTGCGGCGGCATCGCGACGCTGCTGGTGATCGCGGTCGCCGCCGAAGCCGTACGTCGTGGCCGCGTCATCCGTGCCGTGCGCGCCGAACTGGCCCGCCGTACCGCGTACCTGGAACAGCGCATCGCCGCCCACGACCAGGACATCGTGCGCTTCCACCACGAGGTCCTGCCCGCCGCGATCAGGCGCATGAACCGCGGCATGAACCCCGACACGGTGGCGCTCCGCTTCGGTGTCGACGACCCCGGCCTGCCCCAGATCTCCGAGGTGGAACGGGACCTGCTGGGCACCTTCCTCCAGTTGCTGGACACCGAGAAGCTGCTGCTCGACTCCTCGCACCGCTCCTTCGTCAACATCGCCCGCCGCGTGCAGGCGATCGTCCACCAGCAGAACAAGGAACTCCGCGAGATGGAGGAGGACCACGGGCGCAACCCCGAGGTCTTCGACGACCTGCTGCGCATCGACCACGGCACCGCGCTGATCGGCCGCCTCGCCGACTCCATCGCGGTGCTCGGCGGCGGCCGCCCGGGTCGCAACTGGCCCAAGCCCGTACCGCTGTTCAGCGTGATGCGGGGCGCGATGTCCCGGATCCTCGAGTACCGCCGCATCGAGCTGCACTCCATCGACGACGTCAACGTCAACGGCATCCACGTCGAACCGGTCATCCACGCGGTCGCCGAACTCCTCGACAACGCGACCCGCTATTCGCCGCCGAACAGCAAGGTGCACCTGACCGCCCTCAAGGTGCAGACCGGTGTCGCCATCGAGATCGAGGACTCCGGCGTCAGCTTCAGCGACGAGGCCCGCGGCAAGATGGAGGAACTGCTCCGGCAGGCCGCGGCCGGCACCGACCTCCAGGTTCTCGGCGAGGCCCCCCGGCTCGGCATCTCCGTCGTGGGCCGGCTCTCGAAGATGTACGACATGGCGATCGCGCTCCGGCAGTCCGCGTACGGCGGTGTCCGCGCGGTCGTCGTGGTGCCGAGCAACATGCTCACCAAGGACCCCGCGGCCTCCCTCGCCCACGGCATCGGCGCGAACTCCACCGCGACCATGGACACCGACGGGGTCGAGGGGCCCAACCGCAAGCCGAAGAAGCGCCGCCCGACCACCGGACCCCGCCTCCCCGAGCAGGGCGACGGGTCAAGGGACGACGACGCCCCCCTGGTCACCGAGTGGACGCCCAACGGCCTGCCGCAGCGCCGCAGCCGGGTCAAGACCCCGCTCAGGGAGCGCTACGCCGAGGCCGCCCGGATCGCCGCCGAGGAAGCGGCGGCGGAGGCCGCGGCCGCGGCGCCTTCCTGGGGCACCGTGCCCGTCGCCCCGGAGAAGCAGGAGAAGGCCAAGGAGAAGGAGAAGCCACCGGGGCATTGGGTCGAGGCGTTCTGGGAGGGCCTCAAGCGCGACCCGGACCCCAACGCGTTCACCGGCAAGAACCAGCCGGCCTCGGAGGCCGACGACGAGGGGGACCTCAAGTGATCCATCAGCGGGACAACTTCGACTGGATGCTCAGGGATCTCGCTGACGGTGTACCGGGTATCCAGCAGATCGTGGTGCTCTCCGCCGACGGACTGCGCATCGCACGCTACGGCGGCAACCCGGACGCCGCCGACCGCGTCGCCGCGGCCTGCGCGGGCCTGCAGAGTCTGGCCACGGCGGTCGCGAGCGAGGTTCCCAGCAGCGACGGCACGATGAAGATGGTCCTCATCGAGATCGACGGAGGCTACTTCTATCTGATGTCCGCCGGGGCCAACGCCTATCTCGCGGTCCTCGCCAACCAGATCGCGGAGCCCGGCCTCATGAGCAACCGCATGAGCGATCTCGTCGCCCGGATCGGTGCCCATCTGACCAGTCCGCCGAGGCGCAACGGGCAGACCGTATGACTCCTCCGCAACGCCGGCGGCGATACCCCAAGGAAGAGTTCACCGAGCCTCCCCAGGAGCGGCCTCCCCAAGAGGGTGAGGAAGACGGTGAGGAAGAGGACCCCAAGAACCCCGGGCGCCTGTATCTGCTCACCGGTGGGGGCGAGGCGGGCGAGCGGGCCGAGCTGGACCTGGTCACCTTAATCGTGGCGCGCGCCGACGCGCCGACGCCCACCACCCAGCCGGAGCAGTCGGCGCTGCTCCGGCTCTGCCAGGCCCCTCTGTCCGTGGCCGAGCTCTCGGCCTATCTCAATCTGCCGTTCAGCGTGGTGACCGTCCTGCTCACCGAGCTGCTGGCGGCCGAACTGGTACAGGCACGCGCCCCGATCGTCCGCTCGGCGCTGCCCGACCGTTCCCTCCTCGAAGCGGTGATGCATGGACTTCAAAAGCTCTGAGACGATCACCGGCCCGCGCGCCGAGGACCATCTGCCGCACTCGGCGCAAGCCGCCGTGAAGATCGTGATCGTGGGCGGGTTCGGAGTCGGCAAGACGACCATGGTGGGTGCCGTCAGTGAGATCAAACCGCTGACCACCGAGGAGACCATGACGCAGGCCGGCATCGGCATCGACGACAACTACGGCTCGGAGACCAAGACCGCGACCACCGTCGCCATGGACTTCGGCCGCATCAGCATCACGGAACAACTGGTGCTCTACCTCTTCGGCACCCCCGGCCAGGAACGCTTCTGGTTCCTGTGGAACGGCCTCTTCGAAGGCGCGCTCGGCGCGGTCGTACTGATCGACACCCGCAGGCTGGAAGTCAGCTTCGACGTGATCGGCCGTCTGGAGGAGCGCGGTGTGCCGTTCGTCGTCGCCATAAACACCTTCCCGGACGCGCCCGACTATCCGATCGAGGAGCTGCGCACCGCGCTCGACCTGCCCGAGGACATCCCGATCGTGCAGTGCGACGCGCGCCGCCGGGCCTCCAGCCGGGACGTCCTGATGACGCTGATGCACTTCCTGTACTCGCTCACGATGAGCCAGGCCCGCGCCTGATGCCCGCGGCGGCCGCCACTCCCGTCCCAAGACACCGGACCACCCCCAAGAACCCGGACACCCCCAAGACACCGGATCCACTTCAGTTTCGGAGCGATCACCGTGACGTCTGATTCCCACTTCCCGGCCGGTACGGACGACCGTACGCTCACCCCGCCGCCCGGCTGCCCCGCCCACGGCCTCGGTCCCGGCGGACTGCACCGGCTGTACGGCCCCGAGGCGGACGACCTGGGAGACCTGTACGAGAAACTCCGTCAGGAGCACGGTGCGGTCGCCCCCGTCCTGCTCCACAACGACGTGCCGATCTGGGTGGTGCTCGGCCACGCCGAGAACCTGCACCTGGTGAGTTCCCCCACGCACTTCTGCCGGGACAGCCGGCTGTGGAAGGCCGTCCAGGACGGCACGGCCGGCGCCGACCACCCCCTCGCGCCGCACATCGCCTGGCAGCCCATCTGTTCCCACGCCGAGGGCGACGAACACCTGCGGCTGCGCGGCGCGGTCATGGGCGCCATGTCGACCATCAACCACCGCACCATCCGGCGGCACATCAACCGCGCGACCCAGCTGCTCGTCAACCGGTTCTGCGAGAAGGGCCGGGCCGACCTGGTCAGCCAGTTCGCCGAGCACCTTCCGATGGCCGTGCTGTGCGAGATCCTCGGCATGCCCGACGAGTACGACGACCGGCTGGTGCAGGCCACCCGCGACCTGCTCAGGGGCACCGAGACCGCGATCGCCAGCAACGAGTACGTCATGAACATCCTGATCCGGCACACCGCCCGGCGCCGGGCCGAGATCTCCGGGGACTTCACCAGCGTCCTGATCAACCACCCGGCCCAGCTCACCGACGACGAGGTCTCCCAGCACCTGCGCCTGGTGCTGCTCGCCGCATACGAGGCCACAGCCAACCTGCTCGCCAACGTGCTGCGCGTGGTGCTCACCGACCCGCGCTTCCGCGCCCAGCTGAACGGCGGCCAGATGACGGTGCCCCAGGCGGTCGAGCAGTCCCTGTGGGACGAGCCGCCGTTCAGCGCGGTCCTCGGCTACTTCGCCAAGCAGGACACGGAGTTGGGCGGTCGGCAGATCCGCCAGGGCGACGGCCTGATCCTGGGGATCGCGCCGGGCAACATCGACCCCAAGGTGCGTCCCGACCTCAAGGCCAACATGATGGGCAACCGCGCCCACCTCGCCTTCGGCGGCGGACCCCACGAGTGCCCGGGCCAGGACATCGGCCGTGCCATCGCGGACGTCGGGGTCGAGGCACTGCTGATCCGGCTGCCCGACGTCGAACTCGAGGGCGACGAGAACGAGTTGCGCTGGCGATCGTCGATGTCCTCGCGCCACCTGGTGGAGCTTCCGGTGTACTTCGCGCCGCAGGCGCCGCAGGACGTCGAGGAAGTGCCCTCCATCAACCCCGTCCCGCGGCAGCGGCCGAGCCTGGAGGTCACGACGGACGAGCCGGTCGCGGCGCCCGCCCCGGCGCCCGTGGCACCTCCCGCCCCGCCGGCGACACCGGAACCCGTGCGCCGTCTCGGCGCCTGGCAGCGCTTCCTGCGCTGGTGGCGGGGCTACTGAGCCCGGTCGCAGACGATCACGCCTCCTGGGCCCAGTCGTCGTAGGAAGACCAGGCCCGCAGCACCCGCCCACTGACGAAGCGGTGCGCGCGTCCCGTGACCGGATCGATGAACTCCAGTACTCGCGCGAGCAGTTGGAGCGGACGCCGGAAGTCGCCGGCCGGCACGGGGCCGGTCACCACCGGGTAGAGCGGATCGCCGAGGATCGGCACGCCCAACGCGTTCATGTGCACGCGCAGTTGATGGGTCTGCCCGGTGCCTGGCAGCAGGCGGTAGCGGCCGAGTCCGTCGTGGTGGTCGGTGAGTTCGACCTCCGTGAGGGCGTTCGGCTCGCCCGCCACCTCGCGCGCGGCCAGCACCCCGCGCTCCTTCACGATCCGGCTGGTGACCGTCCGGGGCAGCGCGAGCTCCGCGTCGTACGGGGCCACCGCCTCGTACTCCTTGCGGACCAGCCGGTCGCGGAACAGCGTCTGGTAGGCGCCGCGCTCCTCGGGCCGCACGGTGAACAGCACGAGCCCGGCGGTGAGGCGGTCCAGCCGGTGCGCGGCGCCGAGCGTAGGCAGGCCGAGCTCCCGCCGCAGCCGGGCCAGCGCGGTCTCGGTGACATGGCCCCCGCGCGGGGTGGTGGCGAGGAAGTGCGGCTTGTCGGCGACGACGATGTGCTCGTCGCGGTAGATCACGTCGAGGGCGAACGGCACCGGTTCCTCGTCGGGCAGCTCCCGGTGGAACCACACGAACATCCCCGGCTCGTACGCCGCGTCGGGCGCCACCGGCCGTCCGTCGGCGCCGACGATCAGCCCGTCCCCGAACATCCCGTCGATCACCCCGGCCCCCGCCGCGAGCCGCTCCACCAGATGCTCCCGCACGGTGGCCCACCCCCCGTCCCGCGGCAGCCTGACCCGCACGGGGTCGACTCCCTCGCGCTGCGGCAGGGGGGAGGGTGGGATCCGGGGTCTGCGTCTCACCTGGTCAAGCGTACGAGGCTCGGGCAGGGGAGGGGTTCAGGCGTATGTGGCCGGGACCACCTCGGGAGTCTCCGCCACCGGTGTCCGCGCCCGGTAGGCCCGGTAGGCGGCGCCCGCGACCAGGGTCAGGCCCAGGAACAGCACCGTGAACCACTGGAAGTACCAGTGCCCGCCCGCCGGGTCGTACACCGCCGCGCGCGGCCAGGCGAGGTTGACGGTCATGAAGAGGCCGTAGACGAGGGCGATCGCGTTGACGGGGACGCCCCAGCGGCCCAGCGAGAAGAGCGGGGCGCCCCTCTCGTCGGTGCCGTCGGCGGTGAACTGCCCGCGCACCCGGCGGACCAGCAGCGGACCGGTCACCATCGCGTACGCCAGGTACAGCATCACGATGCAGGTGGTGCCGATCGCCAAAAAGGCGTCCGGGGAGGCGAAGTTGAGCAGCAGCAGGGCGGCGGCGAGGACGCCGACGACCAGGGCGGGGGCGCTCGGCATGCCGGTGCGCGGGTTGACCTTGGAGAGGCGGCCGGAGAAGGGGAGCTGGTGGTCGCGGGCCATCGAGAAGAGCATGCGGCAGGCGGCGGTCTGGATCGCCAGGGTCGCCACCGCGATGGCCACCACGACGTCGGCGAGCAGCGCGCGGCCGACCCCGTCGCCGAGGCTGCTGGTCAGGACGTAGCTCAGACCGTCGACGCCGAGACGGCCGTCGGTGAGGCTGGGCGCCGCGAGCAGTCCGCCGAGCACGATGAGACCGCCGAGCAGACCCGCCGCGCCGAGCGCGGTGAGGATCGTGCGGGGCGCGGTGCGGCGCGGGTCGTGGGTCTCCTCGCTCATCTCACCGGCGCTGTCGAAGCCGATCATGACGTACGCGGCCATGAACGAGCCCACCATCAGCGCCCCGAACAGGCCGGTGCTGCCCTGGCCGGTGTGGAAGGTGATGCCGGGGGAGCGCTCGGAGTGGGTGAGCAGGAGCACGATGATCAGGACGGCGCCGATGATCTCGGCGGTGACACCGATCCGGTTGATCATCGACATCACCCGGTTGTCGATGACGTTCACCAGCGTGGTCAGCACGAGCAGGATCACGCCGAGGACCGCCGCGTTGGCCGCGCCGTCCGGGCTGGTGGGGGCCGGATCGCTGCCGACCAGCTGGAAGCCGGACCAGATCGCGGGCAGCACCATCTGCAGCGCGAGCGCCGCCGCCGCGACCACCACGATCTGCCCGATCACCATGATCCAGCCGGCGAACCAGCCGAAGGAGAGGTTCGACAGGCGCGAGGACCACTGGTAGATCGCGCCCGAGATCGGATAGCGCGCGGCCAGCTCCGCGAAGCAGGCGGCGACCGTCAACTGGCCCACCAGCACGGCCGGCCAGGTCCAGAAGAAGACGGGGCCGCCGAACGCGTATCCGAAGGCGAAGAACTGGAAGACGGTCGTCAGGACGGAGATGAAGGAGAAGCCGGCGGCGAACGACGCGTACCTGCCGAGGCTGCGGTGCAGCTCCTGGCGGTAGCCGAACTCGGCCAGGGAGCGGTCGCCGGAGGACTCCGGAGGATCGGGGCGTACGTCGGAGGGGGCGGTGGTGGTCACGGCGGCACCTGCCTTCGGCGCGGAAGGGTGGGCGGTATTCCTGTCGGGTGACAGAAATTAGGGAGTGCCTGTTTCGCTCGCGTGACACGGCCGTGTCGGGGTCGGGCCTAACTCCTCACGCCCTTGCGGCCCGAAGGGAATCGCGATATATCGTGTGTATTGACGCTCGCCCCGCACACGCGATATGTTCGGCTACGGATATTCGGAGGCGAGGTGAGGTCATCATGGGGACGAAACGCCGCAAGCTGAGCAATCCGCTGGCGCTCGCGGTCATGGTGCTGCTCACCGAGAAGCCGATGCATCCGTACGAGATCGCCCAGACCCTGCGCCGACGGGGCAAGGACACCAGCCTGAAGATCAACTACGGCTCGCTCTACACCGTCGTCCAGAACCTGGAGAAGCACGGCTTCGTCGAGGTCGCGGAGGTGCAGCGACAGGGCAACCGCCCCGAGCGCACGCTGTACGGCATCACGGACGCCGGACGTGCGGAGGCCACCGAGTGGCTGTCGGACCTGCTCGCCGTCCCGGCGGAGGAGTATCCGATCTTCGAAGCCGCGCTCTCACTGATGGGCGTGCTCCATCCCGACGAGGTGGCACGCCTGTTGGGGGAGCGGCTCAACATGCTGGAGGTGCGGGCCGCGAGTATGCGAGGCGGCCTGGAGAAGCTCAACGAGACGCTGCCCCGGCTCTTCCTGATCGAGTCCGAGTTCAAGCTGTACATGATCGAGGCGGAGGCGGAATGGGTCCGCGGCTTCCTGGCGGAGGTCACGGCGGGCACGTTTCCGGGCGTCAAGGAGTGGCGGTCCTTCAGCGAGACGGGGGAGGTCCCCGAGGAGTACCTGAAGCTGGAAACCGGTGAGGTCGAAAGACTGTAGCCGAACAGAGAAATGACCCCGGCAGAGCTGTTGCAGCAGCCCCGCCAGGGTCTCGAACCCCGAACCGAACCCGCCGTGAGGCAGCTCCGGGCCATCGAGGTGCGGCACACCCAGGATAGCCCGGCGCTCTTCACGCGGATCGGCTCGGCATACCCACCCGAGATCACCGCTCACACAGGAGAGCAGTCGTCATGAGCAGTACCCGTGCGCCCGCGGTCGAGGCGCGTCAGCTGATCAAGACCTATCCGGGTGACGTCACCGCGCTCAGCGGCATGGACGTCACCGTCGAGACCGGCACCGTCTTCGGCCTGCTCGGCCCGAACGGCGCCGGCAAGTCCACCACCGTCAAGATCCTCACCACCCTCGCCCGCCCCGACTCGGGCACCGCAACCGTGGCCGGGCACGACGTGCTGCGCCATCCGGACCGGGTGCGCCGCACGATCGGCGTGGTCGCCCAGAGCTCCGGCGCCGACCCGGTGGCGACCGGCCGGGAGAACCTCCAACTCCAGGGCAGGCTCTACGGCTTGAAGGGTGCAGGGCTGAACCGCCGGGTGGACGAGTTGCTCGACCGCTTCAAGCTTGCCGACGCGGCCCGGCGCCCGGTCAAGGGCTACTCGGGCGGCATGAGGCGCCGACTCGACGTGGCGCTCGGTCTCGTCCACCGCCCCGAGGTGCTCTTCCTCGACGAGCCCACCACCGGACTCGACCCCGAGGCGCGCACCGCGATGTGGGACGAGATCGCCCGCCTCGCCGGCGACGAGGGGCTGACCATCCTGCTCACCACGCACTACCTGGAGGAGGCCGACCGGCTCGCCGAGCGCATCGCGATCGTCGACCGCGGGCGTGTCGTGGTCGAGGGCACGCCGGACGCCTTGAAGGGCGAACTCCGCGGTGACGCCGTCCACGTGGAACTGCGCGAAGCCCTGGGAGACGCCGGTCGTACGCTGCTGAACGGCGCCCTCACCGGACTGCCGGGCGTGCGCGAGGCGCTGTTCGACGGCCGCCGTGTCAGTGTCCGCGCCGATGACGGGGCCGCCGCGATGCCCGCCCTGCTCGGGGTGCTGGAGCGGGCCGGGGTCGGGGTCGCCGCCGCGACCGTCGCCCGCCCCTCGCTCGACGACGTCTACCTTCGCTACGCGGGCCGCCGTTACGCGGAGGCGGAAGCGGAAGGCGCCGAGAACCTCGTCCTCGCCGGAGGTGTCCGATGAGTACCGCCGTCTCCCAGACCTGGTACATGACCCAGCGTCAGCTGATGGTGTTCGCACGTCAGCCCGCCTACGCGATCATCACCCTGATCCAGCCGGTGATCTGGCTGTTCCTGTTCGGCAACCTCTTCAAGAAGGTCGTCGAACTCGGAGGCTTCGGCACCACCTCGTATCTGGACTACCTCGTCCCGGGCGTGGTCGTGATGAGCGCGCTCAGCTCCAACATGTGGGCGGGCATGGGCACGCTCGACGAGATCCAGCGCGGCACGCTCAACCGCTTCCTGACCACGCCCGTCAGCCGGGCCGCCCTGATGAACGGCAACGTCGTCAACAACGGCCTGATCACCGCCCTGCAGTCGGTCATCATCGTGCTGCTCGGCCTGCTGGGCGGCGCGGGCTACCCGGGCGGCATCGGCGGCATCGCGATCCTGATCGTCGCCTCGGTCCTGCTCGGCACGATCTTCGGAGCGCTCTCCAACGCGCTGGGCATGCTGGTCCGGGAGCGGGAGTCGATCATCGGCATCAACACGTTCCTGCTGCTGCCGCTGACCTTCCTCTCCTCGGCCTTCATGGCCCCGTCCCAGATGCCCGGCTGGATGCGGCACATCGCCGACTTCAATCCGCTCAACTGGGCCATGGTGGTGGGGCGTTCGGCGATGTCCGAGCATCCCGACTGGGGTGTCGTACTCGGCCGCTCGGGCGCGCTGCTCGCACTGGCCGTGGCGGCGGTGTGGCTGTCGATCCGTACGTTCAGGTCGTACCAGCGCTCCGTGTGACCCCGAGGGACCGGGGGTGGCGTCCCGAGTGACGCGAGGGGGCGGGAGTCAGGAGGCGGCCGACGCGGTCGCCTCCTGCTCCGCCTCCACCTGCGCGTTCCAGTCCCGCTTGGACGCCTGCCAGCCGTCCTCGTTGTGTCCAAGACGCCAGTAGCCGGAGATCGACAGGTCCTCGCGCGAGATCTCGCGCTCGACCCGCAGCAGCCGGCGCAGCTCCTTCACGAAGCCCGCCTCGCCGTGCACGAACGCGTGCACCCGGCCGGCCGGGAAGTCGAGGGCGCGGACGGCCTCCACCAGGGCCTCGCCGAGCGGCCGGTCCCCGCGGTGCAGCCAGACGACCTCCACGTCGGAGTCGATCTTCTGCTCCTCCTCGCGCCCGGAGATCTCCACGAAGGCGCGGGCCACGGCGCCCTCCGGCAGTGCCTCCAGTGCGGCACTGATCGCGGGCAGCGCGCTCTCGTCACCGGCGAGCAGATGCCAGTCGGCGCTCGCGTCCGGCGCGTAGGCGCCACCCGGACCCATGAACCGTACGACCTCGCCCGGCTGGACGCGCGCCGCCCACGGCCCGGCCAGGCCCTCGTCGCCATGCACCACGAAGTCGAGCGTCAGCTCGCGCAGTTCGGGGTCCCAGGCACGCACGGTGTACGTCCGGGTCACCGGCCACTGCTCGCGCGGGAGTTCCTCGCGGATCCGCTCCATGTCGAAGGGCTCGGGGTAGGTGATACCCCCCGGGGCGAACAGCAACTTCACATAGTGGTCGGTGCTGGTGCCCGCGGTGAACTCGGCGAGGCCCTCGCCACCCAGCACGACACGCTGCATGTGGGGGGTCAACCGCTCGGTCCGCACGACGTGCGCGGAGTGGGGCTTCCTGGACCTGCGTGCCGGACGCTCTGCCATGACGGCCTCCTCGTTCACTCGCTTAGGCTTACCTAAGTTAGCATCTCTCCCCTAGTTAACACCCCCCGCGTGAGAAGCTCATGAGCCCCCACACCAGGGCTCGAGCCGCGCGGTGGCCGGGGTCGAGTCGCACTCTGCGAGTAAGGCTACCCTAAATTGAGAATTTCACTCTTCTGGGTGGGAATGTCACTTTCGCCCGCTCCCGCTCCCGCTCACTCGCCGAGTGTGGTGAGCAACCGCTGCAGCGATCCGCCCAGACCCCAGCGCGCGGCCAGTCCCTCCAGCGCGGCCGGGTCGCGCGGCGTGTGCGGCAACGCCGTGTCGACGTCCGGCAGGGGAACGTCACCGGCGACCCGCACGACCTTGGGCGCGACCGCGACATACGGCCGTGACTCGTCGAGCCGCTTGCGCTGAGAAGGCGTCAGCTTCGCCTTCGGATCGTCGACCGCCGCCATGATCGCGGCCAGGTCGCCGAACTGGTCGAGCAGCTTGGCCGCCGTCTTCTCACCGATCCCCGGTACCCCCGGCAGACCGTCGCTCGGGTCGCCGCGCAGCAGCGCCAGATCCGCGTATCCGGAGCCGTCGACCCCGTACTTCTCGCGCAGCCAGGTCTCGTCGGTGAGCTGGAGCGTGCCCACGCCCTTGAGGGGGTACAGGACGCGCACCCCCCGCTTGTCGTCGACGAGTTGGTAGAGGTCGCGGTCGCCGGTGACGATGTCGACCGGGCCGTCGGCGCGCCCCGTGAAGGTGCCGATCACATCGTCCGCCTCGTACCCCTCGACCCCCACGCGCGCGATGCCCAGCGCGTCGAGGACCTCCTCGATGACCGGCACCTGCGGGGAGAGCGTGTCCGGCACCTCCTCCTCGTCCGGACGGCCGGCCTCGGTCTCCACGGCGACGCGATGCGCCTTGTACGAGGGGATCAGGTCGACCCGCCACTGTGGGCGCCAGTCCGCGTCCATGCAGGCCACCAGGTCGTCGGGGCGATGGTCCCTGACCAGCCGGTCGATGAAGTCGAGCAGCCCGCGCACGGCGTTCACGGGCGTGCCGTCCGGGGCCCTCACCGAGTCGGGGACCCCGAAGTAGGCCCGGAAGTACAGGGAAGCGGTGTCGAGCAGCATCAGGCGTCTGGTCACGCCTCGCATCATGCCGTACGCCACTGACGGTGACCTGGACCACTCCTGTGTTTGCTCCGTGTAAGTGCGGGCAGGCGCGGCACCGGGACAACCCCGGTTGCTTTTTCAACTGTCCGATCGAGAGGCACACGTGTCATCCAGGCTTGAGGCCGAGCATCTGTACAAGGTGTTCGGGAGACGACCCGACGCCGCGGTGGAGCGGCTCCGCCAGGGAGCCGACCGCGAGGAACTGCGCGCCGACGGCACCACGGCTGCCGTGATCGACGCCTCCTTCACGGTGGAACCCGGCCAGATCTTCGTCGTCATGGGCCTGTCCGGATCCGGCAAGTCCACCCTCCTGCGCATGCTCAACGGACTCCTGGAGCCCACCGCGGGCCAGGTGCGTTTCGACGGTCAGGACCTGACCGCGCTCAGCGCCCGCGCGCTGCGCGAGGTCCGCTCGAAGAAGATCAGCATGGTCTTCCAGCACTTCGCGCTCTTCCCGCACCGCAGCGTCCTGGAGAACGCGGCCTACGGCCTGGAGGTCCAGGGCGTGCCGAGCGCCGAGCGCAAGGAACGCGCCACCAGGGCGCTGGAGCTGGCCGGGCTCGCCGGCTGGGAGAAGTCCTGGCCCGACGAGCTGTCCGGCGGTATGCAGCAGCGCGTCGGCCTCGCCCGCGCGCTCGCCACCGACGCCGATCTGCTGCTGATGGACGAGTCGTTCAGCGCGCTGGACCCGCTGATCCGCCGTGACATGCAGGATCAGCTGATCGAGCTCCAGAAGAAGCTCAAGAAGACCATCGTCTTCATCACCCACGACCTCAACGAGGCGATGCGCCTCGGCGACCGGATCGCCGTCATGCGCGACGGCCGCATCGTCCAGACCGGCACCGCCGAGGACATCCTCGTCCGCCCCGCGAACGACTACGTCGCCTCCTTCACCCAGGACGTCGACCGCTCCCGGGTCCTGACCGCCGGAGCCGTCATGGACACCGACGTACGCGGCGACGAGGCGGACTGCGACTGCGAGACCGCCACGCCCGACACCCCCTTCGTGGACCTCTGCGCGATCAGCGCCCGCCTCACGCACCCGGTGGCGGTACTGGACGAGCGACGCGAACTCGTCGGCGTCGTCCACCCGCAGCGCCTCGTCGCCTTCCTCGGCGACGAGCAGGGGACCCCCGCACGCTGTGCCAGTCCTCGGAGCGAGGCGGTGACGGCCGGTGCCTAGGATTCCCTTCGGCGACTGGGTCAACAGCGCCGTCGACTGGCTGCTGAACCACATGGCGTGGCTCTTCGACTTCTTCAAGACCGTCTTCCAGGGCACGTACGACGGCATCGACGCCGTCCTCCAGGCCCCCGAACCGCTCCTCCTCGCGGGCATCTTCGCGGTGATCGCGTTCTGGCTGCGCGGTACCTCCGCCGGTGTCCTCACCTTCGTGGGATTCGCGTTCATCGACTCCCTCGAACTGTGGGAGGACGCGATGGTGACCCTCTCGCTGGTCCTCGTCGCCACGCTCATCGCGCTCGTCGTCTCGGTACCCGTGGGCATCTGGGCGGCGCGCTCCGACCGGGTCAGCGGCATCGTCCGCCCGGTGCTGGACTTCATGCAGACGCTGCCCGCGATGATCTATCTCATCCCGGCGATCCTGTTCTTCGGCACCGGCGCCCCGGCCGGCATCGTGGCCACCCTTATCTTCGCGCTGGCCCCCGGCGTCCGCATGACCGAGCTGGGCATCCGCCAGGTCGACAAGGAACTCGTGGAGGCCGCCGACGCGTTCGGCACCACGCCCCGCGACACCCTGCTGCGCATCCAGCTGCCGCTCGCGCTGCCCACGGTGATGGCGGGCGTCAACCAGGTCATCATGCTGGGCCTGTCCATGGCCGCCATCGCGGGCATGGTCGGCACCGGCGGCCTCGGCGGCGACGTCAACGAGGCCATCGGGCAGCTGAACGTCGGTCTCGGCTCCGAGGCGGGCGTGGCCATCGTCATCCTGGCGATCTACCTGGACCGCATGACCAGCGCCCTGGGCACCCAGGTCTCCCCGCTCGGCCGCCGTGCCGCCGCCAAGCTGCGCGCCGCGCAGGGCCTGAAGATCTGGTCCTACCGCCCCCGCGCGGCCGTCGCCGTGATCGGTGTCGTCGTGCTCGCGCTGGTCGCGGGCGGTATGGGCATGTTCGGCGGGACCGACTCGACGTCCACCGCGGCCGACGGCCAGAACGTCGGCCAGGGCAAGAAGATCACCATCGGCTACATCCCGTGGGACGAGGGCGTCGCCTCCACCTTCCTGTGGAAGGAGATCCTCGAGGAGCGCGGCTTCCAGGTCGACACCAAGCAGTTCGACGCGGGCCCGCTGTACACCTCCCTCGCCCAGGGCGACATCGACTTCGAGACGGACTCCTGGCTGCCGACCACTCACGAGCAGTACTGGAAGAAGTACGGCAGCAGGCTCGACGACCTGGGCTCCTGGTACGGCCCCACCTCGCTGGAGCTGAGCGTCCCCTCGTACATGAAGGGCGTCGACTCCCTGGCGGACCTCAAGGGCAAGGCCGACACCCTCGGTGGCAAGATCACCGGCATCGAGTCCAGCGCCGGAATGATGGGCCTGCTCAAGAGCAAGGTCCTGAAGGACTACGGCCTCGACAAGGAGTACAAGGTCGTCGACAGCTCCACGCCCGCGATGCTGGCCGAGCTGAAGCGCGCGTACGCCAAGAAGGAGCCGATCGTCGTCACCCTCTGGTCGCCGCACTGGGCCTACAGCGACTACGACTTGAAGAAGCTCAAGGACCCGAAGGGCGCCTGGGGCAAGGGCGACGGAGTGCACACGCTCTCCCGCAAGGGCTTCGCGCAGGACAGCCCGGTCGTCGGGCGGTGGCTGAAGAACTTCAGGATGACGGAGAAGCAGCTCACCGGTCTCGAGGCGGAGATCAACAAGGTGGGCAAGGGCAAGCAGCAGGACGCGGTGCGCGCCTGGCTGAAGCGGAACCCCGGAGTCGTCGACAAGCTGGCCCCGGTCAGGAGCTCCGCGGCCGCTGCCGAGACGAAGCGCCCGCTGGACGTGGCCTGGTTCCCCTGGGACGAGGACGTCGCCGTCACCTACCTCTGGAAGAACGTCCTGGCGCGGCGCGGCTACACGCTGAACCTCAAGCAGATGGACGTCGGCCCCGTCTACACCGGCCTCGCCTCCGGCGACCTGGACCTCAACTTCGACGCCTGGCTGCCGTACGCCCAGTCGAACTACTGGGACCAGCACAAGAACGACCTGAGAGACCTGGGCACGTGGTACCGGCCGACCTCGCTGGAGATCGCCGTGCCCTCGTACGTGAAGGACGTCAAGTCCCTCGCGGATCTCAAGGGCAGGGCGGGCACCTTCGGCGGCCGGATCATCGGCATCGAGCCGGGCACCGGCGAGATGAACCTCCTGAAGACGAGGGTCCTTCCGGGCTACGGCCTGGACAAGGAGTACAAGGTCGTCGACGGCTCCACGCCCGCGATGCTGGCCGAGCTCAAGCGTGCGTACGCCAAGAAGCAGCCGGTCGCCGTCGTCCTGTGGTCCCCGCACTGGGCGTACAGCGAGTACAAGCTCACCAAGCTCGCCGACGACAAGAAGCTCTTCGGCGAGGGGAACACGATCCGGACCATCTCCAGCGAGAAGTTCCCCGAGCGGTACCCGCAGCTCACCAAGTGGATCAAGAACTTCAGGATGAGCGAGTCCGAGCTCGGCACCCTGGAGAGCGAGATCAAGCAGCGCGGCCAGGGCCATGAGGAGGCGGCCGTCGCCACCTGGCTGAAGGAGCACCCGGACGTGGTGGAGCGGATGACGCCGCAGTAGCCGCGAGGACGTTCGGCGAGGGGTGGCCGTCGGTCGCACGGGTGTCGGACCCGCGCGGCCCACAGCCACCCCTTTCGGCGTTCCCGGAGCCCCCTGTTCCGGCCCGCACTCGCGACCGACGACACCAGTGGCTACGTACTGGCGTACGAGAAGGATCCGGACAACCACATCGCCGTGCGCGGCCGAGCCGATCCGGACGCCCCCTGTCCGGGAACGCCGCCCAGATGTTCGACGCGCAGCGCACCCTCTCGCGCCGCGTCGAGACACTCCGGACATCACCTCCGTGCCCGGCGGCACGGTCGAGCTCACCGGTCACCACCGTGCACGTTGCGCCACCGACGGTGAACTCCGCGCCGCCCTCAAGGAGTTCACGACCTGGCACGCGAGCCCCGACCGGCGGCCGGACCGCGCCCCGGGAACCTGGGGCGTGCGCGGCGACATCGGCGATCACTCGCTTCTCGAACTCGCCGCCCCCAGACTATTTTTGACGGAAAGTCAGCAATGGTGCGGAAGTTCCGGGAGCTGATGGACGTACGTCTATGATCCGACGACCGGGCGGGCTGATCGGCTGACCATCCACACCCATGGCGGCAGTAGCGCCTTCTCCCATCCCCACCTGACTGCGCTCATCGATCCGGAGGGGCATCCGGCCCTGCTGGTCAGCCCTTTCGTCCTGCGAGAGGGGGGTGTGCCGGGGGAGTCGGGGCAACTCGTCTATTGGCGCGAATTGTGGCCCTCACCCTCCTCCGATGTGTCAGCGATGTGACGGGTGCATGAAACGGTTTGCCGAACATGCGTAGGGTGCAAACAACTCATCAGAAGTTGTGCGCCGAAGCGGCAGCCTGAGCGGCAGCCGAAGCGGCAGACCGAAGCAGTGGACCGACGACGCGTGGGAGGGAGCCGGAGCGATGGGCGACCACAAAGAACAGCCCCTTCGGGTGGGTGCGGCCGTCCGGCGGCGGCGCCGGGCACTGGAGCTCACGCTCGCCGTCGTGGCCGAGCGCAGCGGCCTGTCGGTGCCCTTTCTCAGCCAGGTCGAGAACGAACGGGCCCGGCCCAGCCAGAGCTCCCTGGAGAGGGTCGCCGACGCCCTGGGCACCACCGCCGTCGAACTGCTCGCGGCGGCCGACCCAGCGTGCAGTGTCGATGTCGTGCGCGCCGAGTCGGGCGCCGAGTTCACTCCCGAAGCTCATATGCGCCCCCTGGTGCGCGGTCACCACCAGCTGCACGCCACGGAGTTCACCGGTGACCACGAGGAGGGCCGCGAACTCCAGCACCGCAACGACAAGTTGATGTACGTCGCCGACGGCGCCGTCGAGGTCGAGGCGGAGGGCCGTGCCCACCGCCTGGGGCGCGGCGACACGCTGTACCTCACCGGCGGGGTGCGCCACCGGTGGCGGGCGACCGTGCCGGACACCCGGGTGGTCGTGGTCGAGGTCGCCGACCACATCGAGGCGGTGGAGGACCGCCAGACCTTCGGCAAGCGCTGAGCCGTTGCCGCGCCGACCGCTGTGATCACGAGCCGCTGGGATCGCGGACCGCTGTGATCACGAGCCGCTGGGATCGCCGAACGCTGTGATCACGAGCCGCTGCGATAGTGGTGTCATGCCACCCGAGACCTCCCGCCATGCCTAGCGGGCCCGCCGGAGTGCGTGTCGTCTCCCTCGTGCCCTCGCTCACCGAGGCCGTGGCCGTCACCGTCCCCGGTGCCCTGGTCGGCGCGACCGACTGGTGCAGCCGTCCGCCGGACCTCGACGTCGTGCGCGTCGGCGGCACCAAGAACCCCGCGGTCGACCGGATCGTACGACTCGCCCCGGACCTGGTGATCGCCAACGAGGAGGAGAACCGCGAGCCCGACCTGACGGCCTTGCGGGAGGCGGGGATCGAGGTGCTGGTCACGGAGGTCCGCGAGGTGCCGGGGGCCTTCCGCGAGCTGGCGCGGGTGCTGGGCGCGTGCGGCGCGCGGACCCGCCCCCGCTGGCTGGACGAGGCGGAGGCCGCATGGGCGCGGCCACCCGTTCCCGACCACCGTAGGACCGCGATCGTGCCGATCTGGCGGCGCCCCTGGATGGTCCTCGGCCGGGACACGTTCGCCGGGGACGTCCTGGCCCGCCTGGGCGTCGACAACGCCTACGCCCACCACGCCGACCGCTATCCCCGCGTCCCGCTCCCCGAACTCCGGGCGGCGGCCCCCGATCTCGTGGTCCTGCCCGACGAGCCGTACCGCTTCACCGCCGACGACGGACCCGAGGCGTTCGAGGGCGTGCCCTGCGCGCTCGTCGACGGCCGCCTGCTGACCTGGTACGGGCCGTCACTGGCGCAGGCGCCGAGCCTGCTCAGCGCGGCGCTGCGAGCAGCACATCCACTGATGTAGCTCCTGAGCGTGGCCGAGGACCTGGGACAGCGAGCGCGCTGGGGCAACTTGGAAGGGCAGAACCGGGCCGGACCGGCCCGACTGTCCACGGAGGAGATCGAGGGCGAGGCTCTCGACGACGGCGCAACGGAATCGACGCGCTTCGCGCCGATGACCAGCAGGGACATCAAGCGCACGGAGGAGCAGGAGAAGGACGGCCGTCAGTTCATCGAGTGTTCGAAGGAGCCTTGGAGGACCTCAGGCAGGGCACTGCGCCGAATGGGAAGGCATCGACGGACTGATCGTCTATGACATCGATCGCCTGACGCGCGACCCCCGGCACCTCGAAGACGCGATCGAGACCGTCGAGCACTACCGCCGACCGATCATCGACATCATGGGCACTCTGGATCTGCTCCCCGACAACGGCCGAGCCATGGCCCGAGTAGTAGTCGCCATGGCCAACAAGCAGTCGGCTGATACGGCACGGCGAGACCTGGGCATACCAGTGGGCGGTACGCGCCCATTCGGGTGGCAGGAGGACAAGCGGACGCTGAATCCGACCGAGGCAGACCTCGAGCGGGGCCTCAGAGCTCGTACGGGCCACCAGCCGACTGCGGACCGGTGAGGGATGCCACAAATGAGGCCGACCAGTGGCGTGCGAACGCCGAGGGGGCTACCGTCGACAGGGAGAACGACCGGTCTTCCTACCTCTGAGGGGAAGGCGCCTCGGCCTTCCGGGCGGGACTGCCTCCCTGCGGAGAACTGCTGGTGGGCCCTGGTGCACGTCGAAGAGAGATCAAAGAGTTCCATGAAAGCAACCCGTGCCCCGGCCTGGCTGGGGTCCCGCAGAGGGCCACTGCTTCGCGCGGCCCCACTGGGATCAACCGTCCGATCGGATGAGCCGGACCGCGTTCAGCAGGGTCTTGTGGGCGGCCGTCGAGTCGTCCAGGTAGCCGGCGGCCATCGCGCCGTCGTACAGCATCAGCAGCGCACCGGCGGCCGACTCCGGGTCGGCGTGGCCGAGCCGGGTGAGCAGATCCTGGAAGAGGGTGCGGATCCAGTTCCGGTGGGACGTCACCAGGCCACGGACAGGATGATCGGCGTCCGGGTACTCGGCGGCCGCGTTCATGAACGGCGATCCGCGAAAGTCGCGCTCGCGGGCGTGCTCGGCGATGGCCTCGAAGATCAGGTCGATCGCCTCGGCGGGCGGGTGCCCGGCGGCCAGTGGTTCGGCCACCTCACGGTAGTAGGCGTCCTTGGTCAGCAGGTAGGCCACGACCAGGTCGTCCTTGGAGGCGAAGTGCCGGTAGAAGGTCGCCTTCGTCACCCCGGCCTCGGCGATCAGCCGCTCCACGCCGATCGCGCGGACGCCCTCGTAGTAGAACAGCCGCGACGCGGCCCGGACCAGGCGTTCGCGAGGCGGTAGTTCTCCCTCGGTCTTGGTCTCGCGGCGCGTGCTGTCGGTGCTCTTCTGCCCAGTGCTACTCACTTCCCCATTGTGCCCTCGGCCCTGCTTTGAGCGGCCGCTACCCCCGTACGGCCCCCACCCATGGGGCCGTCCTCCCCCTGTCCCGTACGGCCCGCAGCAGCATGGCCGTTCATCGAAAGGCTTGAACCCGTGAATCGTCGTCTTGAAGGAACCGTCGCCCTGGTCACCGGGGCATCCAGCGGTATCGGCCACGCCACCGCGTTGGAGCTTGCCCGCGAGGGCGCCTCCGTGGCCCTGGTCGGTCGGCGCGAGGACCGGCTCACCGACCTCGCCGCGGAAATCACCGGCGCCGGCGGCAAGGCCCTGGTCGTGCCCGCCGACATCACCACCGCCCAGGCCGCCGCGGAAGCGGTCGAGCGGACCGTCGAGGGCCTGGGCCGTCTGGACACGCTGGTCAACAACGCCGGCCTCATGCTGCTCGGCCCCGCCCCCAGCGCGGACCTGAACGACTGGCGGCGCATGATCGACATCAACCTCATGGGCCTGATGTACACCGCCCACGCAGCCGTCCCCCACCTGGTCAAGGCCGCTGCCGAGGAGCCGCGTCAGGTCGCCGACATCGTCAACATCGGCTCGCTCGCCGGCCGCAACGCCTACGCCATGTCCGCCGTGTACAGCGCCACCAAGTTCGGCGTCGGTGCCTTCAGCGAGGCACTGCGTCAGGAACTGGCACGCCAGCACGTCCGCGTGTCCGTCATCGAGCCGGGCAGCGTCGACACCGAACTGCGTACGCACAACCCCGACGTCATCCAGCAGCACATCGTCGCCGCGCTGGGCGACATCGAGCGGCTGCAGAGCCAGGACATCGCCGACACCGTCGGCTACATCGTCACCCGCCCCCGGCACGTGGCCGTCGCCGAGCTGCTCGTACGCCCCACCGAGCAGGCCTGAACACCAAGCCCGTGGCCAACTCCGCAGCACACCAAGCCCGTGGCCAACTCCGCAGCACACAAGGAGCACCACCAAGGCGGCCGACATCGACCCGGCCCGGTATGCCGCGATCTTCTGCACCGGCGGGCACGGCGTCATGTGGGACTTCCCCTCGAACCCTGCGCTGCAGCAGGTCGCGCGGGAGATCTACGAGAACGGCGGCGTGGTCTCCTCGGTCTGCCATGGTGCCTGCGGACTGACTGCTGAACATCCCTTCAGGCACTGAAAAGGGGCTGTGAACACGGCTTGGTGATCCACGTCATGCGGTCCCGGTCCCGGTTCAAGGCAGCGGGGATGCGGATGAGGAACGAACCGTGGCCGATCCAATGAGGACGGTGAAGGCTGGAGGCGCGACGCGAGAGGTTACTTTCGTCGAGGCGTTGCGAGCAGCTCGCCGCTGATCAGGCCGCGTGCGGTGCGGGCGGCGGCCACGCACCAGGCGGCCACGAGAAGCGCGTACAGGCCGACCGCGAGCCAGTCGAACGCGACCAGTCCGGTGTGCCGGGCCAGGCCCTCGGCGCCGGTGACACAGGTCCCCACCGGGAAGGTGAACGCCCACCAGGTCATCGCGAACCCCATGCCCTGCCGGCGGGCCCGCGCCACCAGCGCGCCGGCGAGGCCCAGCCACAGCAGTGCGAAGCCCAGCACGGGGACGCCGTAGAGGACGGCGAGCATTCCGAAACCCTGGGCGTAGGGGGCCGACACGACACCCGGCGCGAAGTCCGCGAACTTGCCGACCGCGGTCGTGGACTGGCCGAGCGGACCGAGCACGAGGAACAGCGTCGGGGTGAGCGCGAGCGGCAGCGGCCCCGCGGTGATGAGCCGGCCGAAGATCACCGGCAGCATCACGAAGGTGGCCAGCAGGCTCAGCCCGAACAGCGCGAAGCACCCGAGGAGCAGGGTCTCCCGGGGCTGGCCCGGGGGCAGGTGGGGCACGAGGAGCGGTCCGAGGGCGGCCGACACCATGGGCGCGACGAGGGGGAGCAGCCAGACGGGCGTGGCCTGGTCGGGGCGGATGCGATGGCGTACGACCATCAGGTACGGGACGGCCAGGGCGGCGGCGAGTCCGACGGCCGTACCGGCGGTGAACAGTACGGCGTCCAGGGCGACCGCAGCCCGCGTCCCGATCCAGTCCCCGCCGACGACGAGTGCGCCGCCGCCCACGGCCAGCAGGGCCATCGCCAGACAGCCGTAGAAGGGGGCCATGGCCGGGTCGAGAAGGTGGGCGCGGGCCTGGTCGCGGTGGTGCGTCCAGTGCAGCGCGCGGGCGGCGAGCAGGGTCACCAGCATGAGGGCCGAGAGGGCCCAGACAGCCGTGCAGACGGTTCGCAGGCCCGGGACGTCACCGGGAAGTCCGGCGCCCGCCGTGGCCACGATCGCGGTGCCCATGACGGAGGCGTACCAGTTCGGGCCGAGGTGCCGGACGGCGGTGACGCGCGGGTGTCCGACTTCGGTGACGGGGGTCGACAGGAGGGGCTGGGCTGCGGTGACCATGTGTCCACGGTCGCGCGCCCGCCGGGTCCCCACCAGGGAGTACGGGTCTATGGGGGCATAAGCTGGGTTTATGGGTGTGAGTGCTGAGGGATCGCTGGAGGGTGGCCGGTCGGGGGAACCGGTCGCGGTCGGGATCGCGCATCGGGTGCCGGACCTCGGGGCGTTGGAACTGCTGCTCGCGGTGGCGCGGCTCGGGAGTCTCGGGCGGGCGGCGCGGGAACTGGGGATCACCCAACCCGCGGCCAGCAGCCGGATCCGTTCCATGGAACGGCAACTGGGCGTCGCGCTCGTCGACCGCTCGCCCCGGGGCTCGCGGCTCACGGACGCCGGGGCGCTGGTCACGGACTGGGCGCGGCGGGTCGTGGAGGCGGCGGAGGCGTTCGACGCGGGGGCGCAGGCGTTGCGGGACCGGCGGGACTCGCGGCTTCGGGTGGCGGCGAGCATGACCATCGCCGAATATCTGCTGCCGGGGTGGCTGCTCGCGCTGCGCGCGCAGCGGCCGGACACGGCGGTGTCGCTTCTCGCCGGGAACTCGACGGCCGTCGCGGAACGTCTCCTCGCGGGCGAGGCGGATCTCGGCTTCGTGGAGGGACTGTCCGTGCCGCCCTCCCTCGACTCGACGGTCATCGCGCACGACCGGCTGATCGTGGTGACGGCGCCGGGGCATCCGTGGGCCCGGCGCCGCGCGCCGCTCGCGGGGGCGGAGCTGGCCGCGACGCCGTTGATCCTCCGGGAGGAGGGGTCGGGTACGCGGCAGGTTCTCGACGCGGCGTTGGGTGGGTTGGCGCGGCCGTTGATCGAGCTTTCCTCGACGACCGCGGTGAAAGCGGCGGCCGTGAGTGGGGCGGGGCCCGCCGTCCTGAGCGAGCTGGCTCTCGGGGAGGAGTTGTCGGCCCATCGCCTGGTGAGCATCCCGCTGTCCGACATCCAACTCCGCCGAGCCCTCCGGGCGGTCTGGCCCACGGGCCACCGCCCTACGGGCCCGGCACGGGAACTGCTCTCACTTACACGGGGCTTGTAGGGCGCCACCCCGGGGTGAGTGTGTCGGCCGCGGGCCGGTGGGGGCTGGTCGCGCAGTTCCCCGCGCCCCTAAAAGCCTCGGCTCGCCCTCGTGTTCGGCCCGTCCGGCGTTTGAGGACGAGGCCGTTCAGGCCGGTCGGGGGTTTGGGGGCGGAGCCCCCAAGCAGGGATGGGACGGGTAGGGGCGGCGGGGGCGGAGATAATTGGTGGCGGTCGGGGTCAGGGCCCCGCAGGATGCTGGGCATGACTTCGACCGTCCCGCCTGCCGCGGGCTTGCGCACGCCCTGGGAAGAACTCCCTCGCACGCTGCGGGACGCCGTCGCGAACGTGCTCGGCGCGCCGGTGCGGACGGCCGTCACACAGGAGGGCGGCTTCTCGCCCGGCGCTGCCGCCCGCGTGACCACCACGCACCACCGCCGTGCGTTCGTGAAGGCGGTCAGCGCGGAGACGAACCCCGACAGCCCCTCCCTGCACCGAACGGAGGCGAGGAACGTCTCCCTGCTCCCGCCGAGCACCCCGGCCCCCAGGCTCCTCGGCACCTACGACGACGGCACCTGGGTCGCTCTCGTCTTCGAGGACGTGGCGGGCCGTCAGCCCCATGTCCCCTGGCAGGACGGCGAGTTCAGACGCGTGCTCGACGCCGTCGAGGAGTTGGGCCGCGCCCTGACACCGGCACCGTTCGACGCCCCGACCGCCGCACAGTCCCTGGCCCACGCCTTCCAGGGATGGCGGCAGCTCATCGACTCCGGGGACACCGCGGGCGAGGGCCTCGACCCCTGGACCGCGGCGCACCTGCACGAACTGGCCGAACTCTCCGCCCCGTGGGCCGAGTTCGCCACCGGCGACACCCTCGCGCACGCCGACCTGCGCGCGGACAACGTCCTGCTCACGGAGGACGGCAGGGTCGTCTTCGTCGACTGGCCGCATGCCGTGCGCGCCGCCCCGTGGTTCGACCTGCTGGTGATGCTTCCGTGCGTCCGCGCCCAGGGCGGCCCCGACCCGGAAGAGGTGTTCACCACCCACCCGCTGGGCCGCGACGCCGACCCGGACGGCGTCACCGCCACCCTGGCGGCCCTCGCCGGCTACTTCGTCCGGCACTCCCGGCAGCCACCGCCCCCGGGGCTGCCGACCCTGCGCGCCTTCCAGCACGCCCAGGGCGCCGCCGCCCTCGACTGGCTCAGGAAGCGGCTCGCACCAACGCCCGCATGACCCTCAGGTCCTCGCCCATCTCGGGATGCCACTGCACGCCCAACACCCAGCGGGGAGAGGGGAGTTCGATCGCCTCCACCGTTCCGTCGAGCGCGTGCGCCGAGGCCGTCAGTCCCTCTCCGAGGCGTTCGACCGCCTGATGGTGGTACGTCGGCACGGCACATGGCTCCGGCACGACATCCCCGTACAGACTCCCCGCCACCGGCGTCACCTCGTGCGGCCCGAAGACCCCGACGTCCTTCACATGCCCGTCGATGTGCTGGACGAGCGTTCCGCCGAGGGCGACGTTGAGGAGCTGCATGCCCCGGCAGATGCCGAGGAGCGGGGTGTCGGCGGCCAACGCGGCGTCGATCAGGGCGAGTTCCCAGACGTCGCGGGCGGCGGACGGCGGTCCGGTCCGCGGTGAGCGCTCGGCGCCGTAGTGGACCGGGTCGACATCGGGGCCGCCCGCGATCACGAGGCCGTCGAGACGGGCGACGACCGACGCGGCGTGGGAGGGGTCGTCCGGCGGCAGCATCGCGGCGATACCCCCCGCCGCCTGGACGAGCCGCGGATAGCCGGCCGGCAGCAGCGCGGCCTCCAGCTCCCACACCCCCCAGCGCGCCCTGGCCTCCAGATACGTACTCACGCCGATCAGCGGTCTGCCCACACTGCCCACACCGCCCACGCCGCCCGCACCGTCCGTACCTCCCACACCGCGCTCCCTACCCATTCAATGGAATGCAGTCATACCTTTGAAAGTCCTCGTACGGTACCGGCAGACGGCTCACGCCAGGAAGCCCCGCAGGAGCGCCGCCGTCCCCGCGCAGTGCTCCCGCATCATCTCCCGCGCCCCGTCCGCGTCCCCGTCGAGCACCGCCTCGACCAGCGCGGTGTGCTGGCGCTGGGAGTGCTCCAGGTTGCGGACCAGGAGGGGGATGCAGTCGAGCAGGTCGTTGACGGAGGCGCGGACGGCCGCGTACTGGGCCGTCAGTGACGGCGAACCGCTCAGCTCGGCGAGGGTGAGGTGGAGCAGGGTGTCCAGGCGCCGGTAGTCCGCCAGCGGCGCCTCGTGCGTGCGGGCCAGCGCCTCGCGCAGCCGCTCGGCCTGCTCCGGGGAGAGCCCGTGCGTCGCGCACAGCCCCGCCGCCCCCACCTCCAGCACCTCACGGAAGCGCAGGACGTCCTCGATGTCGGCCTCGGCGAACCGGCGCCGCAGCTCGTCCTCGCCGGGGGTCTCGGCCCTCGGCACCACGAACGTGCCGCCGTACCGACCGCGCCGCGACTCGACAAGACCCTGGTCCTGGAGCACCTTCAGCACCTCGCGCAGCGTCACCCGGCTGATCCCCAGCCGCTCCGCCAGCTCCCGCTCCGCGGGCAGCCGTCCGCCGCCCGGCACCAGCCCCAGCCGGACCACCTGGAGGATCTGCTCCAGCGCCTCCTCGAAACCGTTGCCCGCCCGCACCGGCCGCAGCACCGGCGTCAGTCGGTCGTCCGCACCACCGTCGGCTTCCGCCCGCGTCATCTGGTCGTGCCCCCTTCCCAAGCAATGGTTCTCCGCAATACCTTATGGCTCTCGGCTGACCCAAGGAGGCTTTTCCGGTGGCAGACCGCACACCCCCGCTCGCCGTCGAGGAGCTGCACACCCTCGTCGCGGGCGGCGAGATCGACACCGTCGTCCTGGCCTTCCCCGACATGCAGGGGCGGCTCCAGGGCAAGCGGTTCGCCGCGCGCTTCTTCCTCGACGAGGTCCTCGAACACGGCACGGAGGGCTGCAACTACCTCCTCGCCGTCGACACCGAGATGAACACGGTCGACGGATACGCCATGTCCTCCTGGGACCGGGGCTACGGCGACTTCGCCATGCGCCCCGATCTCAGCACCCTACGGCGGGTGCCGTGGAACGAGGGCACCGCCCTGCTCGTCGCCGACCTCGTCTGGAACGACGGCTCCCCGGTCGTGGCCGCGCCCCGCCAGATCCTGCGCCGCCAGCTCGACCGCCTCGCCGCGCTCGGCTACACCGCCCAGGTCGGCACCGAGCTCGAGTTCATCGTCTTCAAGGACACCTACGAGCAGGCCTGGGACGCGGGCTACAAGGGGCTCACCCCGGCCAATCAGTACAACATCGACTACTCGGTCCTCGGGACCGGACGCATCGAGCCGCTGCTGCGCCGCATCCGCAACGAGATGCAGGCCGCGGGGCTGACCGTCGAGTCCGCCAAGGGCGAGTGCAACCCCGGGCAGCACGAGATCGCCTTCAAGTACGACGAGGCCCTCGTCACCTGCGACCAGCACGCCATCTACAAGACCGGCGCCAAGGAGATCGCCTCCCAGGAGGGCGTCTCGCTCACCTTCATGGCGAAGTACAACGAGCGCGAGGGCAACTCCTGTCACATCCACCTCTCGCTCGCGGACGCGGACGGCACGAACGTGATGGCCGGCTCGGCGCAGGACCCGGGCGGCATGTCCGACGTCATGCGGCACTTCCTCGCCGGGCAGCTGGCCGCCCTGCGCGACTTCTCGCTCCTCTACGCGCCCCACATCAACTCCTACAAGCGCTTCCAGCCCGGCTCCTTCGCGCCGACCGCCGTCGCCTGGGGATACGACAACCGCACCTGTTCGCTCCGCGTCGTCGGCCACGGCCGCTCGATGCGCTTCGAGAACCGGCTGCCCGGTGGTGACGTCAATCCGCACCTGGCCGTCGCCGGGCTCGTCGCGGCCGGCCTGTACGGCATCGAACAGAAGCTGGAGCTGCCGGAGCCGTGCGCGGGCAACGCTTACACGGCCGAGTACGCGCACGTGCCCACCACCCTGCGTGAGGCCGCCGAGCTCTGGGAGAACAGCCCCATCGCCAAGGCCGCCTTCGGCGACGAGGTGGTCGCGCACTACCGCAACATGGCCCGCGTCGAACTGGAAGCCTTCGACGCCGCGGTGACCGACTGGGAGCTGCGCCGCTCCTTCGAACGCATGTGAGAGGTCCTTCCTTGTCGAACGAGCTCGCTCTCCAGGTACTCAACCCGGCCACCGAGGAGGTCCTCGCCACCGTCCCGGCCGCCACCGCTGCCGACGTGGACGCCGCCGTCGTGCGCGCCGCGCGGGCCCAGGTGAAGTGGGCGGCCCTCCCGCCCGCCGACCGCGCCCGCCTGCTGCGCCGGTTCGCGGCCGCAGTCGACGGTCACCTGGAGGAACTCGCCCACCTGGAGGTGCGCGAGGCCGGGCACACGGTCGGCAACGCCCGCTGGGAGGCGGGCAACGTCCGAGACCTGCTCGACTACGCGGCCGGGGGAGTGGAGCGGCTCACCGGCCGCCAGATCCCGGTTCCGGGCGGCCTCGACGTGACCATCCTCGAACCGCTCGGCGTCGTGGGTGTCATCGCGCCCTGGAACTTCCCGATGCCGATCGCCGCCTGGGGCACCGCCCCGGCGCTCGCGGCCGGCAACGCGGTCGTCCTCAAGCCCGCCGAGACGACCCCCCTGACGGCGCTCCGGCTGGCCGAGCTGGCTCTGGAGGCCGGTCTGCCCGAGGGGCTCTTCCAGGTGCTCCCCGGCCACGGCCCGGTCGCGGGCAACGCGCTCGTCGAGCACCCCGGCGTCGCGAAGATCGTGTTCACCGGGTCAACGGCTGTGGGCAAACAGGTGTTGGCGAAGGGCTCGGCCCTGCTCAAGCGCGTCACCCTCGAACTCGGCGGCAAGAGCCCCAACATCGTCTTCGCCGACGCGGATATCGAGGCCGCCGCCGCAGCGGCTCCGATGGCCTTCCTCGACAACTCCGGCCAGGACTGCTGCGCCCGTACCCGCATCCTCGTCCAGCGCTCCGCCTACGACCGCTTCGTCGACCTCCTCGCCCCCGCGATCGAGTCCGTCGTCGTCGGCGACCCCTCCGACGAGCAGACGCAGATGGGCCCGCTGATCTCCCGGGCGCAGCTGGAGCGCGTGCGCTCGTACGTCCCCGCCGACACCCCCGGCATCCGCGGAAAGGCCCCCGAAGGTCCCGGCTTCTGGTTCCCGCCCACCGTCCTCACCGATGTCGAGCCCCACGCGCGTGTGGCCGTCGAGGAGGTCTTCGGCCCCGTCGCCGTCGTCCTGCCCTTCGAGGACGAGGCGGACGCGGTCCGGCTCGCCAACGCCACCGAGTACGGCCTCTCCGGCTCCATCTGGACCCGTGACGTCGGCCGCGCCCTGCGCGTCTCCCAGGCCGTCCGCGCCGGGAACCTGTCCGTCAACTCCCACTCCAGCGTCCGCTACTGGACCCCCTTCGGCGGCTTCAAGCAGTCGGGGATCGGCCGCGAACTCGGCCCGGACGCGCTCACCGCCTTCACCGAAACCAAGAACGTCTTCATCAGCACGGAGGGCCCCGCACAGTGACCGAAGCCACCGCAGGCACCGCAGGCACAGCAGGCACCGCAGGCACAGCAGGCACCGCAGGCACAGCAGGCACAGCAGGCACCGAAGCCACCGCGGGCGCCGAAGGAATCATCTGCCGCCGCCTCGTCGGCCGTACCGCCGTCATCACCGGCGCCGGCAGCGGCATCGGTCTCGCCACCGCCCGCCGGCTCGCCTCCGAGGGCGCCCACGTCGTCTGCGGCGACGTCGACGACGCCCGCGGCAAGGCCGCCGCCGACGAGGTCGGCGGGATCTTCGTCAAGGTCGACGTCACCGACCCCGAGCAGGTCGAGGCGCTCTTCAAGACGGCGTTCGACACCTACGGCTCCGTCGACATCGCCTTCAACAACGCGGGCATCTCGCCGCCCGACGACGACTCCATCCTGGAAACCGGCCTGGAGGCCTGGAAGCGCGTCCAGGAGGTCAACCTCACCTCCGTCTACCTGTGCTGCAAGGCCGCGATCCCCTACATGCGGCGCCAGGGCAAGGGCTCCATCATCAACACGGCGTCCTTCGTGGCCCGGATGGGCGCGGCCACCTCGCAGATCTCGTACACGGCCTCCAAGGGCGGCGTGCTGGCCATGTCCCGTGAACTGGGCGTCCAGTTCGCCCGCGAGGGCATCCGCGTCAACGCCCTGTGCCCGGGACCGGTCAACACCCCGCTGCTCCAGGAACTGTTCGCCAAGGACCCCGAGCGGGCCGCACGCCGGCTCGTCCACATCCCCGTCGGCCGGTTCGCCGAGGCCGAGGAGATCGCCGCGGCGGTCGCCTTCCTCGCCAGCGACGACTCCTCCTTCGTGAACGCCTCCGACTTCCTCGTGGACGGGGGGATCTCGGGCGCGTACGTCACGCCTCTGTAGATCACCCCGGTATATGCACGTCCCATGCGATATCGATCCGTTCATGCCACTTTCGCGTGGACCCTGGTCGCGGGCGCCCCCCAGGCGGCCGCGCCACCCGCCTCCTTCGGCCCCCGTCCCGACTGCCCGCGGCTTGCCGCGCCCTGGTACGGCGACAACCGCGCCCACCTGCAACAGGTGATCGACGAGCGAGGCACCTGCGCCGGGCCGATCCCCCCGGCGGGCCGCCCGGTCGCCGCCTTCGACTGGGACAACACCGTCACCAAGAACGACGTCACCGACGCCACCCTCGCCTGGGCCCTGGGACACGACAAGATCCTCCGCCCCGCGCGCTGGCGGGACACCAGCCAATGGCTCACGGACGCGGCGGACCGAGCGCTGACCGCCGCCTGCGGCACCAGCACACCCGCGGGCACACCCCTCCCCACCTCGGCCGAGCCCCGCTGCGCCGACGAGATCCTCGAGATCCGCGAGAACGGCCGGACCATGAGCGGCGCCGCCGCCTTCGCCGGTACCTGGAACCACCGGCGCACCGTCCCCCAGTACGCCTGGGTGCCCCAACTCTTCGCCGGACGCACCGTCGCCGAGCTGACCTCGTACGCCCGCAGCGCCCGCGCACAGGCCCTGGCCGCGCCCCTCGGCTCGACGCGCACCCTGGGCACGCACACCCTCCCGGCGTACGTCCGCTACTACGAGCAGCAGCGCGAGCTGATCCGTACCCTCCAGAGGGCCGGATTCGACGTCTACGTCGTCTCCGCGGGCGCCGAACCGGTCACCGAGGTCTGGTCGCGGGGAGTCGGCATCGACGCCCGGCACACGATCGCCATCCGGTCGGTGCTCGACCGGCGCGGCCGGATCACCACCTGGAACGAGGGCTGCGGCGGCGTACCGGCGACCCGGGGCGAGGCCATCCCGTACATCGACGGCAAGCGCTGCTGGATCAACCAGGAGATCTACGGCGTCCACGGCGCCGCGGCCTGGCAGCGGCAGGACCCACGCCACCGCACCGCGCTCGCGGCCGGTGACGCCGACACCGATGTGACCTTCGTCGGGGACGCCACCGGAGCCCACCTGGTCCTCAACCGCAACAAGAGCGAACTCATGTGCCGCGCGTACGACGACGCCGACGGCCGCTGGGTGATCAACCCGATGTTCATCGGGCCGCTGCCGCGCAGGCCGGAGCCGTACCCGTGCGCGACCAGCGCCCACAACGCGACCGGCGGCGGCGGGGAACCCGTCCTCAGGGACGACGGTTCGGTCGTACCCGACCAGAAGGACACCGTCTACTGAGCACCCGTGTACTGACGTTCGGGGCGCGCCCTAGAGTGCCGGAATGAGCATGACGCCTCCGCCCGGCTGGTACCGCGACCCCTCGTACCCGCTCGTCGAGCGCTGGTGGGACGGCACCGCCTGGACGGACCACCGGCGAGGACCCGAGGCACCCCAAGTGCCCCTGGCACCGCCGCAACCCGTCGCCGGCGGCTCCGGCCGCGCCAAGGCCGTGGCGCTCGTCACCGCCGGAGTCGTCCTGGTCACCTCGATCGTCACGGGCGCCTTCGTGCTCGGCCGGGACGGCGGCGACGGGGGCGCCGCGGCGACACGGACCACCCCGGCCGCCGCACCCGTACAGACCACCGGTTCCCCGGCCGGCCCGTCCTCCGCCGACCCGTCCGTCGTCGTGGACGAGCTCAACGGCATCGCCCTGCCGCTGCTCGACGGCTGGGTCCGCGCCCAGGACATCGCCGAGGACGACGTCATGATGACCACCCCCGGCACCTACGACTGCCCGGGCGACCCCGGTCTGTGCCGGCACGGGCGGGTCATCTCGCGAACCGTCACCGCGAACGACGAGAGGTCCCCGAAGGCCCTCGCCGAGCACGACATCGCGGACGCCGCGAACACCGCGTACGACCGCGACCTCCTCGACAACCGGCCCTTCCACGGCGTCACCTCCCACCGGCAGCTGCGGGCGAGCCCGGTCGCCGTCGCGGGCAGCGTCGGATACCTCGTGCGCTGGCAGGTGAAGACGGGGGCGGGACCCGGGGGCTACGTCGAATCGCTGGCGTTCCCCGCCGGCGTGGGCTCGCGGGCCCTCGTCATCGTCCGCTTCGTGTTCGACGCGGGTGCGGACGGGCCGCCGCTCACCGACATGGACCGGATCACCCAGGGGATCCGGCCCGTGGGCACGCGGTGAGTCCGGCTACAGGAAGGTGTGGCCCTCTCCCCGGTACGTCGGGACGGTGGCCGTCACCGTGTCGCCCTCGATCAGGTGCAGCGCGTCGAACCGCTCGCACAGCTCCCCGGCCTTCGCGTGCCGGAACCACACCTTGTCGCCGATGAGCAGGTCGTCCGCCGGGGCGCCGAGCAGCGGCGTCTGCACCTCGCCGGGGCCCTCCTGGGGGTCGTAGCGCAGGCCCTCCGGCAGATGGGGGACCGGCAGCCGGTCGGGGCCCGGGGCGCCCGAGGCCGGGTAGCCGCCGCCGAGCACCGTGACGACCCCGACGCCGGGCCTGCGTACCACCGGGTGCGCGAAGAGCGCGGCCGGACGTCCGCTGAACGACGTGTAGTTGTCGAACAGCCGAGGAACGTACAGCCCGGAGCCCGCCGCGATCTCGGTGACCGCGTCCTCGGCGGCCGTGTGCTGCACACTGCCCGTCCCGCCGCCATTGACGTACTCGAGGTCCGGCGCCACGGCCCGTACGGCACGGACCACCTCGGCGCGCCGCTGCGCGAGCTCCTTGCGGGCGGTGGCCTGCATGAGCCTGATCGCACGCGACCGGAAGGGCCGCCCCGCGACGGCGTCACCGACGCCCGCGACATGACCCTCGTACGCCATGATCCCCACCAGCCTGAACCCGGGCCGGCGGACCACGGCGCGGGCCAGGTCGGCGACCTGGGCGGGCGAGTGCAGCGGCGAGCGCAGCGCCCCGACCCGCACCCGGCCTCCGAGCAGCTTGAGGGAGGTGTCCAACTCCAGGCAGACGCGCACCACTTCGGTGCCGCCCCGGCGGGCCGCGTCGATCAGGCGGAGCTGGGCGGGGTCGTCGACCATGACGGTGACGGCGGCGGCGAGCTTGGGGTCGGAGGTCAGCTCGGCGAAGCCCTGGGTGTCCGCCGAGGGGTAGGCGAGCAGGATGTCGTCGAAGCCGGAACGGGCCAGCCAGATCGACTCGGCCAGGGTGAAGGACATGATCCCCGCGAAACCGTCCCGCTCCAGGACGCGCTCGAGCAGGGCGCGGCAGCGCACCGACTTGCTGGCGACCCGGATCGGCTTGCCACCGGCCCTGCGGACGAGATCGTCCGCGTTCGCGTCGAAGGCCTCCAGATCCACGATCGCGAGAGGGGCGTCGAGATGAGCGGTGGCCCGGTCGTAGCGGGCCCGGTCTGCGGCGCGGGCAGTCATGACCGAAGCCTGCCAGACGCGATTACCGCAGGGTAGGGGGATGTTCCGGGCAGATGCCCCGGGCATGCGGACTGGTTCTCTCCCTGCCCACGTCAACCCGTAGAGTGACGCGCACGCAGGGAGGAACGACCTTGTCCGGGCGGGTCGTGCCCGGGATGACGGTCCGTCGCCACGGGTATGGGTGCTCGTGACGGGTGAGTCGCCGAGGTGGTTTCTTCCGTACACGTGAGCGGCCCGGCGGATTCCGGGCCGGGTCGGTAGCCCGGGTACGAGGAAACGGGGGGTGCATGAGCACGGAAGCGCGCCGCGCCTCCATCCCGCCACGCCCGGCCACCCCACCCCGCCCGGCACAGTCACCGGGAGAGTCGCCCGAGGGAGCAGCGTCTCCCGCGCAGGACACCCCACCGCCTCCCGCGGAAGGCCGCACCGGCTCCTCGCCCTCCCGCCCGACGCCGTCGCCGCGACCGGCGCAGCGCGCCGGCGAGGCTGCCGCACCGTCCCGCCCGGCGACCCCACCACGGCCTGAGCAGGCCCCGTCGAGCGGGGAGCGCGTGCCGTCCGGCCGGGCGACCCCGCCGCGGCCGGAACAGTCTCCTGTGAGCGTGGAGCGCGTGCCCTCCTGGTCGGCGACCCCGCCGCGGCCCGAACAGTCTCCGAGGAGCGAGGGCGGTGTGCCGTCCCGTCCGGCGACCACGCCGAGGCCGGAGATGTCTCCCGGGCCTGGGAATCCGGTGCCCCCGCAGAGGTCCGAAGCGCCGCCCGCGGGGGACGTCACGCGGCCGCCGCGTCCGGCGACCCCGCCGCGGCCCGAGCAGTCCCCCGTGGGCCAGGCCCCCGTGGGCGAGGACGCGGTGCCGCCCCGCCCGAAGTACCTGCCCTCGGGCGCCACTTGGCGGCCGCGCCCGGCCGAGCCGCCTGTGGGCGGCGAGCCCTGGTCGCTGCCGAGCCCACAGGAACCGCCCGCGGCCACCGCCCCGGGTCCCCGCCGGACGGAACCGTCCGTCGTCGGCGAGCCCTGGACGCTCCCCGACTCCGGGGACCTGCCCCCGGGAGGCGCCCCGCGCCGCCCGGCGGAGCGGCCCGCCACGGCTGACGCCCCCGCCGCGCGCGTACCCCGGCAGAGCCGTCCGTCCCCGGCGGACGACGCCATGACGGCCCCCCGCGCGGGCGCCGCCTCCCAGCCACCAGGTTCGTCCACCGCCGGGACCCCGGGTTCGGGCGGCGAGTCCCGTACCCCGTTGTCGCCCGATGCCGCCGCCGGGGCGCCCCGCGCGGGCGGTGGTTCCCAGCGGCCGGTGCCGGCCGGCTCCCCCGCGGACGCGGTCTCGCGCTCGGGTGAGGCGTCCGACGCCTCCGGCGATGTCATCGCCCGCCCGGGCGGCGGCGGTACCCGGGCGTCGCGCCCCTTCCGGCTCGCGCACGACCCGCAACCGACTTCGGGGTCGTCCTGCGCCGGTACGACGCCCTCGCAGGCGCCGGGCGCCACCGACACGCCGGAGCCGCCGCGCCACGAGCCGACGCACCCCCGCTTCCCCGGCCGGCGCACCACTCCCGCGTCCCCGCCCCCGCCCCCGGCCTCCGCCCGCTTTCCCGACGCCCCGCCCGCCGGTCGGCACCCCGGCGTGCCGCACCCCGGCCCGGCCCGGCGGACCCCCGTGCCCGAGGACGGGATCACGGAGACGACCACGCGGCTGCGCCCCATCCCCGCGGAGCGGCCCGCGGAACCGTCCGCCCCGGCGAGCCCGGCCCCCGGCACGACACGCCCGTACGTGTCGTTCGCGGAGCCCGAGACCTACGACGACACCAAGCGTCGGCGCCACGTCGGCGCGCGCACCCGGCCCCGGGCGGCAGCGGCCGCGGCCTGTGTCGTGCTGGGCCTCGGCCTCATCGGCGGCGCGGCGGCCGGAAGCTGGCTGACCGGCGACGGCACGGACGGGGACGGTACGCACAGCGCCTTCGTGGCGGCCGGAAGCCTGTGGCACAGCGTGCCCGTGGACCAGCTCTTCCCGCCCACCGTGCAGGGCCAGGGCGCGGGCCCCGGCGGCGCCGACCGCACCTGGACCCGGCTCACCGTCGCCCCGGACAGCGGCTGCGCGAACGCCTTCGATCCGCTCCTGAGCAAGGCGCTCGCCCCGGCCGGCTGTCTGCGGCTGCTGCGCGCCACCTACACGGACGCGACCCGCAGCCAGGTCACCACCGTGGGGCTGCTGATCACCAAGGCGGACCCGGCGGCCATGACCGCGCTGAAGAACCGTTTCCAGCAGGAAGGCCTCGACCGGCGCACCGATCTGATGCCCCGTCCGTACGCCGCCAAGGGCACCGTCGCCGCCGGGTTCGGCGACGCCCAGCGCGCGTCCTGGACGGTGTCGGTGCTCACCGACGCCCCCGTGGTCGTCTACGCCGTCTCCGGCTTCGCCGACGGCCGTATCGTCACCGCCCCGCAGCCCGCCGCGGACGCCATCAAGCCCGGTGCGACCACGGCTCCGGCCCAGGCGGGCCTGGGCCACGACGCACAGGGACTCGCCGACCGCATCGAGCGCAGCCTGCGCAAAACCGTCGGCTCGGCCACGGAGAAGCCGTCATGACCCGCAAGGCCACCATCAGCAGGGCCACCACCAGCAAGGCCACTCGCAAGGCCAGCCGCAAGGCATCCGGCAGGGCCACCCAGAGGGCCGGAGCCCTGAGCGTCCTGCTGGCCGCGTCCCTCGCCCTGCTCCCGTCCACCGCCGCGCACGCCGACGGCATACGTGCCCAGGAGTGGGCCCTCGACGCGATGCACACCCAGCAGGCCTGGCGTACCACGAAGGGCCAGGGCATCACGGTCGCGGTCCTCGACACAGGCGTCGACGACCAGCATCCGGACCTGGCCGGCAACGTCCTCACCGGAAAGGACATGGTCGGCTTCGGGGCGCAGCGCGGTGACCGCGCGTGGGCCCGGCACGGCACCGCGATGGCCGGGATCATCGCCGGTCACGGGCACGGCGTCGGCAATGGCGACGGAGTCCTGGGCATCGCCCCCGAGGCGAAGATCCTCCCCGTCCGCGTCATTCTCGAAGACGGCGACTCGGCCCGTACGAGGGCCCGCAACACCCGTGGCAACGCCCTCGCCGAGGGCATCCGCTGGGCCACCGACCAGGGCGCCGACGTCATCAACCTCTCCCTCGGCGACGACTCCAAGTCCGCCCATCCCGAGCCCGCCGAGGACGCGGCCGTCCAGTACGCCCTGAAGAAGGGCGCGGTCGTCGTCGCCTCGGCCGGCAACGGCGGTGAGAAGGGCGACCACATCTCGTACCCGGCGGCCTACCCGGGCGTGATCGCGGCCACGGCCGTCGACCAGAACGGCACTCGCGCCTCGTTCTCCACCCGCCGCTGGTACGCCACCGTCAGCGCCCCCGGCGTCGACGTCGTCATCGCCGACCCGGACGACAAGTACTACGAGGGCTGGGGCACCAGCGCCGCCTCCGCGTTCGTCTCCGGCGCGGTCGCGCTCATCAAGGCGGCCCACCCGGGCCTGTCCCCGGCGCAGATCAAGAAGCTCCTGGAGGACACCGCCCGCAACGCCCCCAGCGGCGGCCGCGACGACTCCCGCGGTTTCGGCTTCATCGACCCCGCGGCGGCCATCGAGGCCGCCGGCCGCCTCAAGCCGGACAGCACCCACGCGGCGGCGTACGGCAAGAAGTACTTCGGTACGGGCCCCGACGCCGCCCCGGACGACAACCAGCCGTCCGGCTGGGCGGGCCCGGCGGCGGGCGGCGCGGGCGTGGTCCTGCTGGCCGCGTCGGTGATCCTGTGGCGTGGCCGCAGGTTCTCAGGGCAGGACGCATCGGGCGACGTGCCCCTTTAGGGGCGCGGGGCTGTGACATATGCGGCTCCGCCGCGTGGGCGCGCCCAGCCACTGCTTACCCGCAGCCGAACGGACACCCCGCACCTTTACGCCCCCTGAACTCACGCGGAGCCGAACGCGGCCACCGCCGCCTTCGCCGCCGCCTCCACCACCGAGATCCCCTTGGCCTTGGTCGTGTTGCCGTTGGACAGCGTCGCCACCAGGTACTCGGCACCGTCGACAGTGACCCGACCGATGCTGTTGATGTCCCACAGCCCGGTCGAACTCCGCGCCAGCCACCCGTTCTTGAGGGCCCACTGCGTGCCGTCGGCCGCCGCCGACACCCCCCAGTGCTGATCGGCGGCGATCTCGCCCATCAGCCCCTGGAGATACGTGCGCGAGGCCTCGCTGAGCTCGGAGTCGTCCCCGAACACCTGCTGGAGCAGGGTGAGCTGGTCGGCGGCCGTGGTCTGGGTCAGGCCCCACAGCGCACCGTCCCCGCCGGAGGTGCCGGTCAGTCCGAACCGCTTGTTCGAGGCGTCGAGACCGTCCGCCTGCCCGATGATGTCCCACAGAGCGGACGCGGAGGCGTTGTCACTGTTCGTGATCATCGCGGTGGCGTACGTCTTCTCCGTCGCCGTCAGATGCCGGTCCGCGTCCTGCGCCTGGAGCAGCAGCGTCGCGAGGATGTCGACCTTGACGATGCTGGCCGTGTCGAAGGCTCCCTCGCCGTAGGCGGCGCCCTCGCCGGAGTCGATGTCGAACACCGCGACCGACACCTCTGCGCCGTCCTCCAGGGCCACGGCCTTCATCGCCTTGGTGAGCAGGGCGTCCCGGTCCACCGTGGGCTTTGTCACAGGTTCCACCGATGCCTCCTGGCTGGGGGATGACGCGGCCGATGCCGAGGACGACGTACCCGGCGATGCCGAGGGGGAGGATACGAGGCTCCCGCGGTCGTGCGCCTGTGCCTTCACGTACACAGCACCCGCCGCCGTACCGCCCACGAGGACGGCGGAAGCCACCACGGTGTAGACGAGGGTCCTGCGTCCGGAGCGGCGGGTGCGACGCCGACGAGCTCTGTGAGGGGCCATCCCGCGATGCTCGGGGCGGTGCCTGTGCCCGGCGTTAGACGGATGTTAGAGGTGTGTCAGCGAAACCTGAGAATCCCGTGAAAGCTGTCAACGCCAGGTTTCCGGGCCCGCACAAGCCCAGCAGCATCCCCCCGATAGGGTCGGGGACCGTGGCGAACAAGAACATTCCCGACTCCGGCTTCCCCGACGACGACGGCTCCGCCGATCCCCGGCTGAGCGCGGCACTCGCGGCCTGGGCCGAGGACCGCACCGCCGTGGGGCCGGTCCTGGAGGCGCTCAAGGGTGCCCGGCTCCTCGTGCCCGTCGTGGCCGTCCTCGGCGAGGTCGAGGAGGACGAGAACGGGCTGCGTCACGAGAAGACCAGCGACATGGCGGTGCCCACCCTGAAGGCCGGCCATCGCACCGCCCTGCCCGCGTTCACCTCCACCGAGTCGCTGGCCCGCTGGGACCCGGCGGCCCGCCCCGTCGCCGTACCCCTGCACCAGGCCCTGCAGGCCGCCGCGCACGAGAAGGCCGACACGGTCGTCCTCGACCTGGCCGGTCCGGTGCCGTACGAACTGACCGGCTCGGCGCTGCTCGCCCTCGCCGAGGGGCGTACGACGGCGGACCCGCTCGCCGATCCCGCCGTGGTCGAGGCGGTACGCGCCGCCGTGGCCGCCGAGCCCGCCGTACTCCGCGCCCACCTGGGACCCGGCCAGGCCGACGGCACCCTCGCACTGGTACTGGACCCGACCGCGGCCCCGGCCGAAGCCGCCCGCGCGCTCGCCGGGCGGCTCGCCGCCGACGAAACACTGAGGGCCCGCCTGGTGCGCGGTCTCGACCTGGCACTGCTGCCGGCCGGGACGACGCCACCGGGCGAGCCCTTGTACGTACGTCAGTAAAAGCGGGAGCGGGAGGGGAAGCAGAGCCTCTCCGGCGGATCAGGTCCTAGCCGTAGATCGGGCCCGTGTACTTCTCGCCCGGGCCCTGGCCCGGCTCGTCCGGGACGATCGACGCCTCGCGGAACGCCAGCTGCAGCGACTTCAGGCCGTCGCGCAGCGGGGACGCGTGGAAGGAACTGATCTCGGTCGCACTCGCGTCGAGCAGTCCGGCCAGCGCGTGGATCAGCTTGCGCGCCTCGTCGAGGTCCTTGTACTTGTCGCCCTCCTCGGTCAGACCGAGCTTCACGGCGGCGGCGCTCATCAGGTTGACGGCGACCGTCACGAGGACCTCGACCGCGGGGACCTCGGCGATGTCGCGGGTCATGCTGTCGAAGTCGGGGTTCTGGGGAGGGGTGTCACTCATGTCCCACACGATAGGCCCCGGCACGCCGGCACCCGTCCGCGGGAGCGCGGAGGCGCTCGGTTAGCGCGGGCCCGGGGGAGCTGCTAACCTTGTGTAACGACCGGCCGGATGCGCCCATATGTATGTAAGCGTGCTCGGCCCACAAGTGGAGGCTCCGATCTCCCACCCGACCGTCCCCAGGGATGGCGGGTCACCCGGTCAGGCGGCCACCACCGTTCCGTACGGACGGTGGAGTCGCCCGAATGTGCGCCCCGCGGTTCACCGCGGCGGTGCTCCGGTATTCCTTGGAGCCCCGCCTGTGTACCGTCCGGGGCATTTTTCATGCCCCGCGGTGGTTGGTCCAATGTCATCAGAGACATACGCGGCTGTCCGCCAGACCGCCGTGTGGTGCTACCGAGGAGGATCCATCAGCACCGAGCCCCGCATTAACGACCGGATTCGCGTTCCCGAGGTGCGACTTGTCGGTCCCAGCGGCGAGCAGGTCGGGATTGTTCCGCTTGCCAAGGCGCTGGAGCTTGCGCAGGAGTACGACCTCGACCTGGTCGAGGTGGCGGCGAGCGCCCGTCCGCCGGTCTGCAAGCTCATGGACTACGGGAAGTTCAAGTACGAGTCGGCCATGAAGGCCCGTGAGGCGCGCAAGAACCAGGCGCACACGGTCATCAAGGAAATGAAGCTCCGGCCGAAGATCGACCCGCACGACTATGACACCAAAAAGGGTCACGTCGTCCGGTTCCTCAAGCAGGGCGACAAGGTCAAGATCACGATCATGTTCCGCGGTCGCGAGCAGTCCCGGCCGGAGCTCGGCTACCGACTGCTGCAGCGTCTCGCTTCGGACGTCGAGGACCTCGGGTTCATCGAGTCGAACCCGAAGCAGGACGGCCGAAACATGATCATGGTTCTCGGTCCGCACAAGAAGAAGACCGAGGCGATGGCCGAGGCCCGTGAGGCCCAGGCGGCTCGTAAGGCGGAAGCGAAGGCCAACCCCGGTCGCTCGCAGAACGCCGCCGACGGTGAGCTCGCCGAGGGTGAGATCGCCGAGGGCGAGACCACTGAGGCCGAGACCGCCGAGGCCCCGGCCGAGGCTTCCGCCGAGGCCTGATCCCAGGGTGAAGGCTCCGGGGAGTCCGGGACGACAGTCCATGGAATCCCCCGGGACATGAGTCCAGGGATGTCAATCGATACATACATGACGTTCCACCGTGCCCGGTTTAACGACCGGGCATCGGAACGCCACTGACGAGGAGAGAACGGCGCTATGCCGAAGAACAAGTCGCACAGCGGTGCCAGCAAGCGCTTCAAGGTCACCGGCTCCGGCAAGGTGCTCCGTGAGCGCGCCGGCAAGCGCCACCTGCTCGAGCACAAGTCGTCGCGCCTGACGCGCCGCCTCACCGGCAACGCCGAGATGGCCCCGGGCGACGCCAAGAAGATCAAGAAGCTTCTCGGCAAGTGATGTCGGGCGCGCATCGCGCGCCTGATCTCTGACCGGGACCCAATCGATTTCGGGCCGTGTGAAGACAACCACGGCCCCGCTACAAGGAGTTAAAAGTGGCACGCGTCAAGCGGGCAGTCAACGCCCACAAGAAGCGCCGGGCGATCCTCGAGGCGGCCTCCGGCTACCGCGGTCAGCGTTCGCGCCTGTACCGCAAGGCCAAGGAGCAGGTCACCCACTCGCTGGTCTACAACTACAACGACCGCAAGAAGCGCAAGGGCGACTTCCGTCAGCTCTGGATCCAGCGCATCAATGCCGCTGCCCGGGCCAACGGCATCACGTACAACCGCTTCATCCAGGGTCTGAAGGCCGCGAACATCGAGGTCGACCGCAAGATCCTGGCCGAGCTGGCCGTGAACGACGCCGGTGCGTTCGCCGCGCTCGTCGAGGTCGCGCAGAAGGCGCTGCCGTCGGACGTCAACGCGCCCAAGGCCGCGTGACGCTCGCGCTCGCCTGAGCCGTACGTCGCTGTGGACCCGCTTGCCTCACGGCTTGCGGGTCCCGGTGCGTTTGGGCTCCGCCGGCCGATCGAGGGACGCCGCGCGTCGGCGATCTCGGTTCGGCACCGTCGGATTCAGCCCTCGCGGCTGAGCGCCGCAGCGGCGGGAGAAACGCCTGCGGCGCCGTACGGCACGTCGGCTGCGGCGGAATCCCCGCCCCGGATCGGCACCGAACGCCACGCATGACGTGCCGTATCCGGTGCCCCCACCGGGGAGACAAAGCCCACGCGCAACGCCGAAGCCCTCCGACGGGGGACAGCTGGTCGGCCCCGGGTCCGGCGGCGGGGTTGCGTCCCGTCGGACGAGGCCTCCACCGGGGACATCCAGCCGGTCGGTTCCGGGCCTGCCGACGGGGTTGTGTCCTGGCGGACGCGGTCTCCGGTGGGAGCATCCAGCTGGTCGGCCCCGGGTCCGGCGGCGGGGTTGTGTCCTGGCGGATGCGGCCTCCGGTGGGGACATCCAGCTGGTTGGTTCCGGGTCTGGTGGCGGGGTTGTGTCCTGGCGGACGCGGCCTCCGGTGGGAGCATCCAGCCGGTTGGTTCCGGGTCTGGTGGTGGTGGGGTTCCGTCTCGGCGGATGCCCAACCCGTCGGGCCCGCGCCCGACGGCGGGGCTTCGTCCTGGTGGACGCGGTGTGCCGGGTCGGCGTCCTCCGTCGGAGCTCAGTCGGACCGAGAGTCCAGCACCGCCTCGTCGTAGCTCTGCCGGACCGGGCGTCCGAGGCCGCCGGGATCGCGGTCACCGGGCGCCGGCCGGTGGCGGCAGGCGGCTCGCGGGGCCGGTCCCCGACGCCCCGGACCCGGCCCCGGCCGCAGTCGGCATGGACACAAAGAACCCGCTCTCGTCGTCCTCCCCGAGGGGACCCGGCCCCGCCCCACCCCAAGCCGACCCTCCGCAACCCCCTGAGGTGACCTCATGCCCGCCGCCCCCGAGCTGATCTCCCCGCGCTCGCCGCGCGTAGCCGCCGCGCGGCGACTCGCCCGGCGGAACTTCCGGGGCAAGGAGCGGTTGTTCCTCGCCGAGGGACCGCAGGCCGTGCGCGAGGCGACGGCGCACCGCGTCGACGGGGCGGCCACGCTTGTCGAGCTGTTCACGACCGTCGAGGCCGCGGAGCGCTACGCCGACATCGTCGGGGACGCCCGGGCCGTCGGAGCACGGGTGCACCTCGCCGACGAGGAGGTGATCGCCGACATCTCGACCACCGTCACTCCGCAGGGCCTCGTCGGGATCTGCCGGTTCCTCGACACCCCGTTCGAGGAGATCCTCGCGGCCCGGCCCAGGCTCGTCGCCGTACTCGCGCACGTCCGCGACCCCGGGAACGCCGGCACGGTGCTGCGGTGCGCCGACGCCGCCGGCGCCGAGGCCGTCGTACTCACCGACGCGTCCGTCGACCTGTACAACCCCAAGGCCGTACGGGCCTCGGTCGGTTCCCTCTTTCACCTGCCGGTGGCCGTCGGGGTGCCCGTGGAGGCAGCCGTACGAGGCCTCAAGGACGCCGGCGTACGGATCCTCGCCGCCGACGGCGCGGGCGAGGACGACCTCGACGACGAGCTCGACAAGGGGACCATGGGCGGCCCCACCGCCTGGGTGTTCGGCAACGAGGCCTGGGGGCTCCCGGAGGAGACGCGCGCGCTGGCGGATGCCGTCGTGCGCGTACCGATCCACGGAAAGGCCGAGAGTCTGAACCTCGCGACGGCCGCCGCCGTATGTCTCTACGCGTCCGCCCGTGCACAGCGCGCCTCCGGAGGGTGCCGCTCCGTCACCGACAGCTAGTAGGGTGACGGGCTCGGGGGCCCACTGCGCCAGACGAGAGGTGGGATACGGGGATGGGTGTCGGCACGAGCGGTGCGAAGAGCGCACTGCGCGCACGGGACGTGCGCGACACACCCGCGCCCCCGCGCGCCGGTCTCGGGTCGGAACCGGGGGTCGAACTCGGTATCGACCCCGACGACCTCCCCGACGGACTCGTCATCGCCGACGAGAACGGCCGGGTCATCTGCTTCAACGCCGCCGCCGCCCGCATCACCGCCGTCCCCGCCGCCGCAGCCCTCGGACACCACCTGGAGTCGGCCCTTCCCTTGGAGGACCTCGAAGGCCGTCGCTGGTGGCAGTTGACCGACCCGTACGGCGGCCTCGCGATCCGCGTCGGACAGCCCGAGCGGAATCTGCTGCTCCCCGGAGGACGGGAGGTGCTCGTCTCCGCGCGATACGTACGCACCGCGCCCACCGGGCCCGTCCGCCGTGTCGTCGTCTCGCTGCGCGACACCGAGGCCCGCCGCCGTACCGAGCGCAGTCACGCCGAGCTGATCGCCACGGTCGCCCACGAGCTGCGCTCCCCGCTCACCTCGGTCAAAGGCTTCACCGCCACTCTCCTCGCCAAGTGGGAACGCTTCACCGACGACCAGAAGAAACTCATGCTGGAGACCGTCGACGCCGACGCCAACCGGGTCACCCGGCTCATCGCCGAGCTGCTCGACATCTCCCGCATCGACTCCGGCCGTCTGGAGGTGCGCCGCCAGCCCGTCGACATCGGGGCCGCCGTCGGCCGCCACATCCAGGCGTACGTCACCTCGGGCCAGCCCGCCGACCGCTTCCTGCTGCGCATCGAACAGCCCCTGCCGCCCCTGTGGGCCGACCCGGACAAGATTGACCAGGTGCTGAGCAACCTGCTCGAAAACGCGGTGCGGCACGGCGAGGGAACCGTCACTATTGACGTCACGCCCTCGGCGTCCCCGCGGGAGCGGGGGGATGATGAAAGCGCCGCGAACGCGGCCACGTCGGTCACCGTGAGCGACGAGGGCACCGGCATCCCGGAGGAGTCCATGAACCGCGTCTTCACCCGCTTCTGGCGGGGCAGCAAGCGCGGCGGCACGGGCCTCGGGCTGTATATCGTCAAGGGCATCGTCGAGGCCCACGGCGGCACCATCACGGTCGGCCGCGCCCCCGGCGGCGGTGCCGAGTTCCGATTTACGTTGCCCGTGGGCACCCCGGCGTACCTGCTGTAACGCCGAAGAGGCCCCACGGGCGCACATGTACCGGAGCCACCCCTCGGACTGCGCGTCCGAGGTCGGCTCCCACCCCGTTAGACTCGGCCTTTGGCACCTTTGCGTCCCCGTTTCAGGGACCATGCGTCCCCCGAGTCGGGACGGGGACCATCCGCCAGCCAACCGGAAGCACGGGAAGAGATGTCGGCACCGAATAAGTCGTACGACCCTGTAGAGGTCGAGGCCTTGAAACCGGAAGAGATCGAGCGCATGCGGGACGAGGCGCTCGCCGCCTTCGCCGCCGCCGGTGACCTCGACGCGCTCCAGGAGGCCAAGGTCGCCCACACCGGCGGCACCTCGCCGCTGGCCCTCGCCAACCGCGAGATCGGAGCCCTGCCCCCGCACGCCAAGGCCGCCGCGGGCAAGCTGGTCGGTCAGGCGCGAGGCGCGGTGAACAAGGCCCTCGGCGCCCGCCAGGCCGAGCTGGAGGCCGAGCGTGACGCCCGGGTGCTGGTCGAGGAGGCGGTGGACGTCACACTGCCGTACGACCGCGTACCGGCCGGCGCCCGCCACCCGCTGACCACCATGATGGAGCGCGTCGCCGACGTCTTCGTGTCCATGGGATACGAGATCGCCGAGGGCCCCGAGGTCGAGGCGGAGTGGTTCAACTTCGACGCCCTGAACTTCACGCCCGACCACCCGGCCCGGCAGATGCAGGACACCTTCTTCGTCGAGGGCCCGACGGGCGACCACGGCGAGTCCGGTGTCGTGCTGCGCACCCACACCTCGCCCGTGCAGGCCCGCGCCATGCTGGACCGCGAGCCGCCGGTCTACGTCGTCTGCCCCGGCCGGGTGTTCCGCACGGACGAGCTGGACGCCACGCACACCCCGGTCTTCCACCAGATCGAGCTCCTCGCCGTCGACGAGGGCCTGACCATGGCCGACCTCAAGGGCACCCTCGACCACATGGTCCAGTCGCTCTTCGGCGCCGACATGAAGACCCGGCTGCGCCCGAACTACTTCCCCTTCACCGAGCCGTCCGCCGAGATGGACATGCTCTGCTACGTCTGCAAGGGCGAGTCCGTCGGCAACCCCGACCGCCCCTGCCGGACCTGCTCCTCCGAGGGCTGGATCGAGCTCGGCGGCTGCGGCATGGTCAACCCGCGGGTGCTGGTCGCCTGCGGTGTGGACCCGGAGAAGTACAGCGGATTCGCCTTCGGGTTCGGCATCGAGCGGATGCTGATGTTCCGCCACAACGTCGAAGACATGCGAGACATGGTCGAGGGTGACGTCCGGTTCACCCGGCCGTTCGGGATGGAGATCTGATGCGGGTCCCGCTTTCTTGGCTGCGGGAGTACGTCGACCTGCCGGCGACGGAGACCGGCCGCGACGTCCAGGCCAAGCTCATTTCGGCAGGCCTCGAGGTCGAGACCGTCGAGCAGCTCGGCGCCGACCTCAAGGGTCCCCTGGTCGTCGGCCAGGTGCAGTCCATCGAGGAGCTGGAGGGCTTCAAGAAGCCCATCCGCTTCTGCCTCGTCGACGTCGGCACCGCCAACGGCACGGGTGAGCTCCAGGAGATCGTCTGCGGCGCCCGCAACTTCGCCGTCGGCGACAAGGTCGTCGTGGTCCTGCCCGGCGCCGTGCTGCCCGGCAACTTCGCGATCGCCGCACGCGAGACGTACGGCAAGACCTCGCACGGCATGATCTGCTCCGGCGACGAGCTGGGCATGGGCGACGACGGCAGCGGCGGCATCATCGTCCTGCCGCCGGAGGTCGAGGTCGGCACCGACGCGATCGAGCTGCTCCAGCTCGTCGACGAGGTCCTCGACATCGCCGTCACGCCCGACCGCGGCTACGCCCTGTCGATGCGCGGCGTGGCCCGCGAGGCCGCCATCGCCTACGGCCTGCCGCTGATGGACCCCGCGCTGCTCGACGTACCGGCCCCGAACGCGTTCGGCTACCCCGTGCGGGTCTCCGACCCGATGGGCTGCGACCGCTTCACCGCGCGGACCGTGACGGGCCTCGACCCCGAGACCCTCTCGCCGATCTGGCTGCGCCGCCGGCTCCAGAAGGCGGGCATGCGCCCGATCTCCCTCGCCGTCGACATCACCAACTACGTCATGCTGGAGCTCGGCCAGCCCCTGCACGCGTACGACCGCACCCGCGTCCAGGGCGCGATCGGTGTGCGCCGGGCCGAGCAGGGCGAGAAGCTCACCACCCTCGACGGCGTCACGCGCACGCTGGACGCCGAGGACCTGGTCATCACCGACGACCGCGGCGCCATCGGCCTCGCGGGCGTCATGGGCGGCGCGAACACGGAGATCGACGACACCGAGGGCACCACCACCGAGGTCGTCATCGAGGCCGCGCACTTCGAAGCGCTCTCGATCGCCCGCACCGCCCGCCGTCACAAGCTGGCCTCCGAGGCGTCCAAGCGCTTCGAGCGCGGCGTGGACCCGCAGGCCGCCTCCGCCGCCGCCCAGCGCACGGTCGACCTCCTCGTCCTCCTCGCCGGCGGCACCGCCGACGCCGGGGTCACCGAGGTCATTGCGCCCTCCGCGCCGCACAGCATCATCATCCCGGCGAACCACCCGGACAAGGTGGCCGGTGTCGACTACGGCCGTGAGACCGTCGTCCGCCGCCTCCAGCAGGTCGGCTGCGACGTCTACGGGCAGGACGAGCTGATCGTCACCGTGCCGTCCTGGCGGCCCGACCTGACGGACCCGAACGACCTGGCCGAAGAGGTCATCCGGCTCGAGGGCTACGAGAACCTGCCCTCGACCCTGCCGAAGCCCCCCGCGGGCCTGGGCCTGACCGGCCGGCAGCGGCTGCACCGCCGGTTCGGCCGCGCGCTGGCCGGCGCCGGATACGTCGAGGCACTGAACTACCCGTTCATCGGCGAGCACGTCTTCGACCAGCTCGGCCTGGCCGCCGACGACCCGAAGCGCAAGGTCGTCAAGCTGGTCAACCCGCTCTCCGACGAGGAGCCCGCGCTCCGTACGACGCTGCTGCCGGGGCTGCTCCACGCCCTGCGCCGCAACGACGGCCGCGGCAGCCACGACCTGGCGCTCTTCGAGACCGGCCTCGTCTTCCAGCCGCAGGACGAACTGCGCGTCGCGGGCCGTCTGCCCGTCGACCGACGTCCCACCGACGAGGAGATCGCGTCCCTCACGGCCGCGCTCCCCGTCCAGCCCCGGCACGCCGCCGTCGTCCTCGCGGGCGCCCGCGAGCAGGCCGGCTGGTGGGGCCAGGGCCGCCCGGCCGACTGGGCCGACGCGATCGAGGCCGCGCGCTCGCTCGCCCGCGAGGCGGGGACCGAACTCCTCGTCCGTTCCGGGCAGTACGGGCCGTGGCACCCGGGTCGCTGCGCCGAACTGGCCGTCGTCGTCGACGGCCAGGAGAAGGTCATCGGGTACGCCGGAGAGCTGCACCCCGGTGTCCTGAAGACCCTGGGTCTGCCCGTGCGCACCTGTGCGATGGAGCTCGACCTGGACGCGCTGGAGGAGGCGAGCGCGGGCCTCCCCAAGGGCCCGAAGATCTCCACCTTCCCGGTCGCCACCCAGGACGTGGCTCTGGTCGTCGACAAGACCGTCCCGCACGTGGACGTCGAGGCGGCGCTGCGCGAGGGCGCGGGTGAACTCCTGGAGTCCATCCGGCTGTTCGACGTCTACGAGAACAGTGAGCAGCTCGGCGAGGGCAAGAAGTCCCTGGCCTACGCGCTGCGGTTCCGTGCCGACGACCGCACGCTGACCGTCGACGAGGCCTCCGCGGCGCGTGACGTGGCCGTGGCGCTCGCCGCTGAGCGCACGGGGGCGGTGTTGCGGAGCTAGCTCCGTTGGCAGTGCCGGGGAACTGCGGGTTGTCCTTCGGCCGCGCGTATGTCGTGGCTGGGCGCGCAGTTCCCCGCGCCCCTTTGGCACGCGCTTCCCCTGGCCCACCTGCATAAATGCGGTTGTCCGAAGCTGTGTCACTCATTCGGGTGGCAAGTCGGGGCGATCTGGCCCGATCGGGGCATGCGGTCGACAGAATCGGACCGGCCTCTTGGAGGTCGTCTGCGCTGTCAGGGCCTATTGGGGGGCCAATCGGCATGATCCGTATCAAGGCTGGGGCTCCCCGCAGGGCGACGTCCCGGACGAATTCGCGGGGGCCGGCCCGGGTGGGCCTCCGGGCGCGGCACCGGGGGAGCGGTCTGCGGGCCGGGCTCGTCCGGGCGGTGCGCCGGGGCGGACCCCGAGTGCGACTGGCCCGGACGGTCCACGGCGGCGGGCCGCCGGACGGTCTCGACCGGACGGTGCGCCGGGCCGAGCGACGGACCCTGAGGCGGGTACTGAGCCTGGGGCTGCCCACCGCCTGGGGCGCGATCGCCATCACCTACAAAATGACCTGCCCGCTCGCCCAGCGGGACGGGCTGGAGGCGCGGATCGTCACCAGCGCCGTCTTCTTCGCCGTCGGCACCGGGCTGATCGTCCACGTCAGACGGGCGCTGCTGCGGGAGCTGAGGCAGATCCGCAAGGTCGCGGGCGCCGCCCAGAGCGTGCTGCTGCGACCGCTGCCTCCGCGCATCGACGGTCTCAACATCGCCGCGGCCCAGCTCTCCGCCGACCATGGCGCGAGCATCGGCGGTGACCTGTACGAGGTGATCGCCACCGAGCACGGCGTACGGGTCGTCATGGGCGACGTGCGCGGACACGGCCTCGGCGCCATCGCAACCGTCGCCGCCGTCCTCGGCAGCTTCCGCGAGGCCGTGCACGACGAACCCGAACTCGCCTGTGTGCTGCGGCGGCTGGAACGCGCCCTGGCCCGGCACCTGCGCGAGCGGGCGCGCGGCGAACACCCCTCGGCGGGCCCGGAAGCCGACAGCCCGGTCGCCGAGGAGTTCGTGACCGTACTGCTTCTGGAGATCCGCCGGGACGGCGAGGTGTACGCCCTCAACTGCGGTCACCCATCGCCGTACCGGCTCGGCACCGGCCGCGTGGAACCACTCACGGGAGCCGAACCGCTGCCCCCGCTCGGCCCGTTCCCGCTCCCCGCCGAACTGGCGGCCACCCGGTGCGGCCGGCTGCTCCCCGGTGAGGCCCTGTTCCTGCACACCGACGGAGTGGAGGACGCCCGCGACCAGCGAGGCTGCTTCTTCCCGCTGCCCGCCACGCTCGCCGAGGCCGTCCGTACCCAGCCCGTCTCCCCGCAGGCGGTGCTCAGGGCCGTCTTCACCCGCCTGCTGCGCCACACCGGTGGCAGACCGGCGGACGACGTGGCCGTACTGATCCTCCGCAACGACCGCAGCCGAGTCGTCCCGACGCAGCAGGGCTGCACCGTGGCCCGCCACATCGGGTAGGCACAGCTCTCTCGGTGACCCCGCTCAACCGGCGGAGCCGGGCCGCCGCACTGTACGAGGGGGAGCCGGCGGCCCGGCCGGCCTCTTGCGAGGCATTTCAGTCAACAGGCCGGGAACTCTGCGCGACAGCGTGCACACCGTACGGATACGGGCATTCGGTTCACACCCCGTGTGAAGGGGGACCCACAAGCGCGAGGGACGGATTACTCTGACCGCACTGTCGCCACCGAGCCATCCGGGGGCCCGAATGCAGCCCAACACTCTGCTCGACGCGATACTCGACGAGGCCGGCATCTCACACTCCGGACTCGCCGCGCATGTCAACCAGGCGGGGAGGGCACGCGGCCTCGCGCTCAGATACGAACACACGGCCGTGGCACGGTGGTTGAAGGGCCAGCGTCCGCGCGGTCAGGTGCCCGACCTGATCTGCGAAGTGCTCGCGGGGCGCCTGCACCGGCCCGTCACCCTCGACGACATCGGCCTCGGTGTGCCCGGCGAGCCGTCCGCCCCGCACGGCACCTCGCTCTCCGGTTTCGTGGAGCGCGCCACCGCCCTGTGGCGCTCGGACGAACAGCAGCGCCCGCATCTCCTCGGCGCCCCGGCCGTCACCGGAACGCCCGCCGTGATGCCCGTGTGGGAGTGGGAGAACCCGCCCGAGGACGTGGACGTCTCACGCGGCGGCCGCCACCACGTGAGCATGGCCGACATCGAGATGCTGCGCGCGGCCCGCGCCCACTACGAGCAGATGTACCGCAAGGCGGGCGGGGTGGCGACCCGCAGCCGGATCGTCGGCTTCCTCAACGCGGAGACCGCGCCCCTGCTGCGCGGCAGTTACCCCGACGCCACGGGCCGCCAACTCCACCGTGCGACGGGCGGCCTGGTCGCCATAGCGGGGATCTGCGCCTACGACTCCGACGCGCACGGGCTCGCCCAGCGCTACTTCCACCAGGCGCTGCGGCTGGCGAAGGCCAGCGGGGACCGGGGTCTTGGGGCGTACGTCATAGCCCTGCTGGTCAACCAGGCGCTGTTCATGCGCGAGCACCGGCAGGCCGTCGCCTTCGCGGAGGCCGCGCTGCGCGCCGCCGGGCGGCACATCACCCCGGCGCTCGCCTCGGACCTCTACGCCATGCAGGCGAAGGCGTACGCACACCTCGGCGACGGCAGCAGCGCGCTGTCCTGCATCCGGCGTGCCGAACAGGCCGCCGAGCGCATCCGGCGCGGTTACGAACCGGACGAGACCGGCTATGTCCAGCCCGGTCTGGTCAACGTACAGGTGGCGGAGGCACTGCTGAGCCTCGGTGACCTGGTGGCCGCCGCGGCGCACGCCGAGGCTGCGGTGGACACTCCGGCGCACGACCGGGGGCGCGTGCACCGTCTTGCGATGCTCAGTCAGATCGAGCTGCGGCAGGGGAATGCCGACAAGGCGGTGGCCACCGCCGTCCAAATGGCCGAGCAGGCCCGAGGAATGGAGTCCCAGCGGCTGCGCGACAGACTGCGCGCGGTACGCGAACACCTGGTGCGCAGCGGCTGTGCGGGCACGGCCGAGGCCGCCGAACTCATCGACGGGGCACTGCGCGTACCGCTGTAGACCACCGAGTCCCGCCGCCGCACCGTGCACTGTGCGCTGCTGTGCGCCTGCTGTCAGGACGCTCCTGCTGCGATATTGCCATCTACTCGGCGGAAGGTGGCAGAACCGTGCAGTGGACGAAACAGAACGAACAAACTGTGTACGCAAACCGCTGGTTCAGCGTCAATCTCGCAGATGTCGAGCTGCCGGACGGTCGGCACCTCGATCACTTCTTGATACGGCTGCGTCCCGTGGCCGTGGCCACGGTGGTGAACGAGGCCAATGAGGTGCTGCTCCTGTGGCGGCACCGCTTCATCACCGACAGCTGGGGCTGGGAACTCGCGGCGGGCGTCGTCGAGGACGGCGAGGACATCACCGTCGCGGCGGCCCGCGAACTCGAGGAGGAGACCGGCTGGCGACCGGGACCCCTGCGCCATCTGATGAGCGTCGAGCCCTCCAACGGGCTCACCGACGCCCGGCACCACATCTTCTGGGCCGACGAAGGCGCGTACATCGGACACCCCGTGGACGACTTCGAGTCCGACCGTCGGGAATGGGTTCCCCTCAAGCTCGTCCCCGACATGGTCGCCCGCGGAGAGGTCCCGGCCGCCAATATGGCTGCCGCGCTACTCCTCCTGCATCACCTCAGGCTCGGGCAGGACGCGTTACCCCGATCTACCCCCCCACGGCGTCCTGAACGCTAGGCGGCTAGCGCCCGAGAGCCTGCCAGACCGCCACGGCGAGTGCGCCCACGGCCGTGAGGGCCGCGATCGCGGGCAGTGGCCAGCGGGTGTGTTCCAGGGCGACGACCCGTGCGCTCAGGTCGTCGATCTCCTTGGCGGTCTGTTCGGCGCGGTGACTGAGCAGGGCATGCCCTCCCTCGACACGTGCGTATGCCACGTCGAGGCGACGGCGTAACTCTGCGAGTTCTCCATGGACCACGGGATGCTCCGGGTCGGCGGTCACGGGTCCGCTCCTTTCCGTAGTCGTCACATCCCTTGGATGCGCACGGAAAGTCAACTCGCCTGGTGGACACGTGGGGAGCGTGTGCGAGGGGCATATGCGAGCCCGGCGCGCACACGGCGTGTGAATGGCGCGGGCCCGGCACCGAAAGGGGTGCCGGGCCCGCGTACGCCTGAGTTTCACCGTACGTAATCAAGTGACAGTACGAAAGGGGGCGACCGTACGTGATCAGGCGTAGGTGTAGAAGCCCGAGCCGGACTTCCGGCCGAGCCGGCCCGCGTCGACCATGCGCTGGAGCAGCGGGGGAGCGGCGTACAGCGGCTCCTTGTACTCCTCGTACATCGAATAGGCGACCGAGGCCACCGTGTCCAGGCCGATCAGGTCGGAGAGCTTGAGCGGGCCCATCGGGTGGGCGCAGCCCAGCTCCATGCCGTTGTCGATGTCCTCGCGGCTGGCGATGCCCGACTCGAACATCCGGATCGCGGAGAGCAGATACGGGATCAGCAGCGCGTTGACGACGAACCCGGAGCGGTCCTGGGCGCGGATCGCGTGCTTGCCGAGGGCCTTCTCGGCGAACAGCTGAGCCCGGCCGAGGGTGCCCTCGGAGGTGGTCAGCGCCGGGATCAGCTCGACGAGCTGCTGCACCGGGGCCGGGTTGAAGAAGTGGATGCCGACGACCTGGTCGGGGCGCGAGGTGGCGACCGCGAGCCGGACCAGCGGGATCGAGGAGGTGTTGGAGGCGAGGATCGCGTCCTGCCGGGTCACCACCTGGTCGAGCACCTGGAAGATCTCGGTCTTCACCTGCTCGTTCTCGACGACCGCCTCGATCACCAGATCGCGGTCGGCGAACTCGCCGAGGTCCGTGGTGAAGCTGAGCCGCTCCTGGGTGGTGGTGAGCTCGTCCGCTGAGATCTTTCCGCGCTCGGCGGCCTTGGAGAGGGAGTTGAACAGCCGGGTACGGCCGATCTCCAGGGCTTCACCGGTGGTCTCGGCGACCTTGACGTCGAGACCCGCGCGGGCGCAGACCTCGGCGATGCCCGCTCCCATCTGGCCGCAGCCCACCACTCCGACGCGTGTGATGTCTCCCGCGGTGTCCGTCACATCGTCCCCTTCGCTGATCTACGGCTGTCGCAGGACCCCCGTTGTTCGGTGCCTGCTCCGATCGTGCACGTCCCGTGCACGTTACTCCGAAGTATCGATGATCGATCGCTCGGGTGGGGCATCCTGGCCGAGGAGACGTTCCGTGACCGGGCGGATCCAGAGTGTGAAGGAGCGGGGTGAAGTGGGGCGGACGGCGGGGACGGCGGGGACGAGGCGGGGGTCGCGGCGGGCGTTCACCGTGGCGGCGATGGCGACGCTGGCGGGTCTTGTCACGACGGGGGAGCCGGGTCTTGTCACGGCGGGGGACCCGGCCGACGTACCCCGTGCCGGAGCAACCCCCGGGCCCGGTCGCCGACGGACGGTCTCCGAGCTGCGGGGCATGTGGCTGTCGACCGTCACCAACCGCGACTGGCCCTCGCGGACCGGCCTGTCCGCCGCCCAGCAGCGCGCCGAACTCCTCACCCACCTCGACAGGGCGGTCGGCCACCGCCTGAACGCCGTGTTCTTCCAGGTCCGCCCCACAGCCGACGCGTTCTGGCCCTCGTCGTACGAGCCGTGGTCGCAGTACCTCACCGGCGTCCAGGGCAAAGACCCCGGCTGGGACCCGCTCGGCACCGCGGTGCGGGAGGCCCACGCGCGTGGCCTCGAACTGCACGCCTGGTTCAACCCGTACCGCATCGCGAACCACACCGACCCCGGCAGACTTGCGGCGACCCACCCGGCCCGCAAGCACCCCGACTGGGTCGTCCCCTATGGCGGCAGGCTCTACTACAACCCCGGGCTGCCCGAGGTCCGCGCCTTCGTCCAGGACGCGATGCTCGACGCGGTGCGGACGTACGCGATCGACGCCGTGCACTGGGACGACTACTTCTACCCGTACCCGGCCGAGGGACAGGTCTTCGACGACGACGCCACGTACCGGACGCACGGCGCGGGCTTTGCGAACCGGGCCGCCTGGCGGCGCGACAACATCGACAGGCTGGTGCGGGAGACGGCCACCCGCATTCCGCTGATCCGGCCCGGTACCCGCTTCGGGATCAGCCCGTTCGGGGTGTGGCGCAACAGCGCGACCGACCCGCGGGGCTCGGACACCCGGGCCGCCGTGCAGACGTACGACGATCTGCACGCCGACACCAGGAAATGGGTCCGCCAGCAGTGGATCGACTACGTCGTCCCACAGGTCTACTGGAACCTCGGCTTCGCCGCGGCCGACTACGCGAAGCTCGTGCCCTGGTGGGCGGCGGTCACACAGGGCACGGGCGTGGAGCTGTACATCGGGGAAGCGCTCTACAAGGCCGGTGACCCCGCCCAGCCCGCGGTCTGGCAGGACCCGGCCGAACTCTCCCGGCACCTCACCTTCGCGCGGGACCACACCCAAGTGCGCGGACACGCCTTCTTCTCCGCCAAGGAGGTCGACGTCGACCGCGTCGGAGCGATGGCGCGGGTCGTGACCGACCACTACCAGCGGCCGGCGCGACCCGCGCGCTGAATCTGCCGAATGTCCACAGCGGGTTCTTGTGACCGAATGTCTACAGCGGGTCCTTGTGACGGATTTCCGAGTCGGGGCCCGGTGAGCAGATCGCCTCGTGTCCGTCCGTGAAGCGCACGCGGTACGGGGGCGTGCCCTCCGTTCCTATTACTTCGGTGATCTCCGCGACCTTGTCGTGCTGTCCGACAACCCTGCCGTGCTGCACGAGCTTGTCGCCCACGTCTGCATGCATCTGAAGGGTCTCCTCGTCATCAGCGGGAGTAACGGTCCTGGGGCTCAGCCCCGCGCTCGCTGGGTGAGCGCGATGCAGATCAGCACGGCCGCCGCCGTCAGCGGTGCGGCCGGTGTGAGCTGCTCGCCGAGGAGCAGTACCGACCACACCAGTGTGAGCAGCGGCTGCGCTAGCTGCAACTGGCTGGCCTTCGGAATTCCGATCGCCGCCATCCCGCGGTACCAGACGACCAGGCCCAGGAACTGTGATCCGGCGGCCACCCACAGCAGCCCCGCCACACTGTGCGCCGACAGATGGACCGGCTCGTACGACAACGCCACCAGCGCGCCCGGTACCGACAGCGGCAGACACAGGACCAGCGCCCAGCCGATGACCTGCCACCCCGGCATGGTCCGGGCGAGCCTGCCGCCCTCGGTGTAGCCCGCGGCACAGATCAGCAGCGCCCCGAAGAGATAGGCGTCCGCGCTGCTCAGCGCCCCACCGCTCTGCTGCACGGTGAACGCGATCACCGCGGCCGCGCCCGCGAGGGCGGCGCCCCAGAACATCCGTGAGGGGCGCGCGCCGGTCCGCAGCGCCGACAGCAGCGCGGTCGTGAGCGGCAGCAGCCCGACGACCACGGCCGCGTGGGCGGTGGTGGACGTCTGCAGCGCGAGCGTCGTCAGCAGGGGGAAGCCGAGCACGACACCGGCGGCCACCACGGCGAGCCCCGCCCAGTGCCGGCGGGCCGGTACGGGCACGCGCAGCGCCAGCAGACAGCCGCCCGCGATGACGGCGGCGAGGACGCTGCGCACGGCCACCAGCGACCAGGGGCCAAAGCCCTCCAGGCCCCAGGCGGTGGCGGGGAAGGTGAGGGAGAAGGCGGTGACGCCGAGGGCGGCCTGAAGGGTGCCGGAACGGCGGTCCGCCGAGGGCTCCGGCTCGGGCGTCCCGGGCGCGCTGACCGCTATCCCGATCTGGTCGATAGCGCTACTCTGTGCTGTCATGCAAGAGCGTAGCAGTGTCGGAGATCTGGCGAATCGGCTGCGACGGGAGCTGAACCGCTACTCGCCCGGTGGAAAGCTGCCATCGAGCCGGGCGCTCGTCGAGCGGTTCCGGGTGAGCCCGGTGACGGTGTCGCGGGCACTGGCTCAGCTCGCCGCCGAGGGGCTGGTGGTGACCCGGCCGGGCGCCGGCGCGTTCCGTGCGCACCCGCGTACGTCCGCCGCACCCGCAGGGGACACCTCCTGGCAGGAGGTCACGCTGAGCGCGGACGCCGCGACGGAACTCGTCCCGCGCACGGTGGACGCCTCCGGGGTCCTCGCCTCGCTCGCCGCCCCGCCGCCCGGCGTCGTCGAGTTCAACGGCGGCTATCTGCACCCCTCGCTCCAGCCCGAGCGGGCCATGGGAGCGGCCCTGGCGAGGGCGGGCCGGCGTCCCGGCGCCTGGTCGCGGCCGCCGATGGAGGGGCTGACGGAGCTGCGCGAGTGGTTCGCGCGGGGGATCGGCGGTGCGATCACCGCCGCGGAGGTGCTCGTCACGGCGGGCGGCCAGTCCGCGCTGACCACCGCGCTCAAGGCACTCGCCCCGCCGGGGGCCCCGGTCCTGGTCGAGTCGCCCACGTACCCGGGCATGCTGGCGATCGCCCGCGCGGCGGGCCTGCGGCCGGTACCCGTACCGGTCGACGCGGACGGGGTGAAACCGGACCTGCTCGCCGACGCCTTCAGGGCGACCGGCGCCCGGGTGTTCGTCTGCCAGCCGCTGTTCCAGAACCCGACCGGCGCCGTACTCGCCCCCGAGCGGCGCGCCGAGGTGGTGCGGATCGCGCGCGAGGCGGGCGCGTTCGTCATCGAGGACGACTTCGTACGACGTCTCGTGCACGAGGACGCGGGGCCGCTGCCGCGTCCGCTGGCCGCGGAGGATCCGGACGGGGTCGTCGTGCACGTCTCCTCTCTGACCAAGGCGACCTCGCCGAGCTTCCGGGTTAGCGCGCTGGCCGCGCGCGGCCCGGTACTCGAACGACTGCGCGCCATCCAGGTCGTGGACACCTTCTTCGTGCCGCGTCCCCTTCAGGAGGCCGCGCTCGAACTCGTCGGCTCGCCCGCCTGGCCCCGTCATCTGCGGGCCGTGTCCGCCGAGTTGAGGAACCGCCGCGACACGATGACGACCGCGCTGCGGCTGACGCTCCCCGAACTCGCGCTGCCCCACATCCCCTCCGGCGGCTACCACCTGTGGCTCCGCCTGCCCGACGGCACCGACGAGTCCGCCCTGGTCTCCGCGGCCCTCCGCGAGGGCGTGGCCGTCGCCCCCGGCCGCCCCTACTTCAGCGCGGAGCCCCCTGCGGGGTACCTCCGGCTGAGTTTCGCGGCGGTCGGGGGGACGGGGGAGATCACGGAGGGGGTACGACGGCTGAGGGCGGCGTGCGACGGGGTGTTGAGGTGACCGGCTCGGGTTGAGCGGGTGCGGGTGCGTTGACACCCAAGAGTGTGAGTGGTTGAGTACTCACATGAAGAGCGAACGGCCCCGTCAGCTGTCCACCGCCGAGGAGCGCCGCGAGACGGTGCTGCGCACCGCCATCGGCGCCTTCGCGGCGCGTGGCTACTGGGGCACCACCACGACCGAGGTGGCGAAGGCGGCCGGCATCTCGCAGGCGTACGTCTACCGCCTGTTCCCGAACAAGGAGCTGCTCTTCACGGCGGTGGTCGAGCACTGCTTCGTGCTGGTCCGGGCCAGTCTGGAGCGGGCGGCGGCCGAGGCGAAGGGCAGCTCCGCCGAGGTGGTGCTGGAGGCCATGGGGGACGCCTACGCGCTGCTGATCAGCGACAACGACCTGATGCTGATTCAGCTGCACGCCCAGGCCGCGGCCGTCTCCGAGCCGGCTGTACGTGAGGCGGTCCGGCATGGCTACGCCCGGCTGGTGGAGTACGTCCGGGGCGCGTCCGGCGGCACCGAGGGGCAGGTCCAGGAGTTCTTCGCGCGCGGCATGCTGTGCCACCTCATCGTCTCCATGGTGGCCGACGAGGTGGACGCCCCCTGGATCCGAACGCTGTCCGCGGGCATCACGCACTACTGACGCCCGGCGCGGTCGCGCGGCCGGGCCTGTCGGCGGGGCACACGGCCCCGCCATTTTTTGGGCATCAAGTGTGAGTGGTTGACCACACAAGGAGAATGTCATGAGGATCACGGACACCACCCGCAGCCCCGGAGCGGCGCTCGCGGCTCTGGCGGGGGCGCAGTTCACCGTCGTGCTCGCCACCTCGATCGTGAATGTGGCCCTGCCGCAGATCCGCGCCGGCGTCGGGCTGTCGGACAGCGGCACGACCTGGGTGGTCAACGCCTACGGCCTGGCCTTCGGCGCGCTGCTGCTGGCCGGTGGAAGGGCGGCCGACCTGATCGGCCGGCGCCGGGTGCTGCTCGCGGGGCTCGCGGTGTTCGGGGCCGCCTCGCTGGCGGCCGGGCTGGCCGCCTCGTCCTCGGTCCTGATCGCGGCCCGTGCGGTGCAGGGCCTGGGCGCGGCGGCGACGGCCCCGGCGGCGCTGGCCCTGGTGATGGACCTGTTCCCGCCAGGACCCGGGCGGGGGAGGGCACTTGGCGTGTGGGGCGCGGTGTCCGGCGCGGGAGGCGCGGCCGGAGTCCTGCTCGGCGGGGTCCTCACCCAGGCGTGGGGCTGGCAGTGGATCTTCTACGCCGTCGCCGTCGGCGCGTGCCTCGTCCTGGTCGGCGCCGCCGTCAGTGTGCCGCGGACCCCGGTCCTGGACCGCGGCCGGTTCGATCTTCCCGGCACCGCCACCGTCACACTCGCGCTGACCGCCCTGGTGTGGGGCCTGACCACCGCCCGCCGCTCGGGCTGGACGGACACCGCCGTCCTCGGGGCCTTCGCCGTCACCGCCGTACTGGGGGCCGCGTTCGTCCTGGTCGAGCGCCGTCACCCGAATCCGCTGCTGCCGCCGCGCTTGTTCCGCGCCGGTCGCGTCACCGTCGGCAACGGGCTGATGGCGCTGCTGGGCTCGGTGTGGATCGCCCTGTTCTTCTTCCTGCCGCTCTACCAGCAGCAGGTCCTCGGCTCCAGCCCGCTGGTCACCGGCCTGGGGCAACTCCCGCTCGCCGCGGCCAACATGCTCGGCTCCACCCTCGCCCCGCGGATCTCCCGTCGGATCGGCGCCGCCGCGACGGTGACCGGCGCACTGCTGACCGAGGCCGCCGGACTGCTGTGGCTGTCCCGGATCAGCGCCGGCGGCAGCTATCCCGCCGACGTCCTCGGCCCCAGCATCCTCATCGGACTGGGCCTGAGCATCGCCTTCGTCCAGCTCACCGCCCTGTCCGTGGAGGGCGTCGCCCGGCAGGACGCCGGGCTGGCCGGCGGCCTGGTGAACACCTCCCGGCAGGTCGGCGGCGCGATCGGCCTCGCCGTCCTGGCCACCCTCGCCGGCACCACCACCGCTCACGCGGCCGCCCACCAGCCGCATCTGGAAGCGCTCACCGCCGGCTACCGCACCGCCTTCGGCATCTCCGCCGCCGTCCTGGCCGCGACCGCCGTCCTCGCCGCTCTCCTGACCCGACGAGGCCGGACCCCGGACGGGGAATCCCCGGCCACCGCGAACGCCGCCCCGTGCACCCTCCGTACCCGCTGACCCGTCGCCCGATCCACCGAGAGGAAGAAGCGCCATGTTCACCATCGACGAGACCGCCCCCGTCATCGTCCGCCTGTCCACCACGATCGACGCCCCGCTGGAGCGTGTCTGGGCCCTGCACACCGACATCGACGCCTGGCCGAGCTGGAACGCGGACGTCGACCAGGCCGAGCTCGACGGCCCGCTGCTGCCCGGCAACTCCTTCGACTGGAAGACCCACGGCCTGGACATCACCTCCACCGTCCGAGAGATCGTCCCCGGCGAGCGCCTGGTCTGGGGCGGCCCGGCGGGCGGCATCGAGGGCGTCCACGTGTGGACCTTCGAACAGACCGGCGGTCAGGTCACCGTCCACACCGAGGAGTCCTGGAGCGGCGCCCCCGTCGACGCCGCGGCCACGGAACTCGGACAGGCCCTGCACGAGTCCCTGACCAGCTGGCTCGCCGCCCTCAAGGCCCGCGCCGAGCAGACCGGCTGACACCACCTCAATCCTGCCCAGCCATCACCACCGCCCCGAGAAGCGAGGTTCCTGCCATGACCAGCACCGACAAGCCCTACCTGATCGGCCACTACGCCCCGGCCGTCGACGAGATCACCGCCACCGAGCTGACCGTCGAGGGCTCCCTGCCGCCGGAGCTGACCGGCCGGCTGATCCGTAACAGCCACAACCCCAAGCCCGGCGTCACCCCCACCCACTGGTTCAAGGGCAGCGGCATGGTCCACGGCATCCGCCTCCGCGAAGGCCGCGCCGAGTGGTACCGCAACCGCTGGGTGCGCACGCCCGCTCTGGACGGCGCCCCCTACATGACCGAGCACGGCCCGGACCTGACCGCCAGCACCGCCGGCACCCACGTCATCGAGCACGCCGGACGCCTCCTCGCCCTGTGCGAGGCGAACTTCCCCTACGAGCTCACCCGGGACCTCGACACGGTCGGCGCCCACGACTTCGACGGCACGCTGCGCGGTGCGATGACCGCCCACCCGAAGACCGACCCGGTCACCGGCGAGCTGCACTTCTTCGGCTCCTCGCCGTTCCCGCCCCATCTGATGTACTACGTCGCCGACGCCAAGGGACACATCACCCACAGCGCCGAGATCCCGGGCGCCACCGCCTCCCTCAAACACGACTTCGCCATCACCCGCCACCACGTGGTCTTCGTCGAGGGCACCGTCACCTTCGACCCCACCGAGCACTCCGGCATCCCCTACGGCTGGAACGACGCGCAGCCGGCGCGGATCGGCGTCATGCCCCGCGGCCCGCAGGGCGCGGCGAAGATCCGCTGGTTCTCCGTCGAACCGGGCAACATGCTGCACGCCGCCAACGCCTACGAGGACGCCCAGGGCCGCATCGTTCTGGAGGGCCCGGCCGTGGACCGGGAAGGCTTCCAGCTCTCCTGGAACTGGTGGGTCGGCGCTCCCGGCCGCGGCGCCGAACCCAACACCCGCTCCTACAACCGCCGATGGGTCATCGACCTGGCCGCCGGCAGCGTGGACGAGCAGATCACCGACGACCTCGCCGTCGAATTCCCCACCCTCAACGAGGAGTTCCTCGGCGCCGAGCACCGCTATCAGTACGCGGTCTCCTTCCCCGACCAGGACGGCCAGGGCGGCTACGGCATCGTCAAGTACGACCGCACCACCGGCGCCCGCCGACTCCACCGGGCCGGGGACGCGCGCCTGCCCAGCGAGGCCGTGTTCGTCCCCGCCGCCGGCGCCATCCGCGAGGACGACGGCTACCTGCTCACCGTCGTCTCCGACCTCAAGCAGGACGCCTCACAGCTCCTGGTCCTGGACGCCTCGGGCCTCGACCGGATCGCCACCGTCCACCTCCCGCGCCGGGTCACCGGCGGCATCCACGGCTCCTGGATCCCCGACACCGACCTCGACGCCTCCGACAGCTGACCGCTCCCGTGGCCCCCGGGGGGATCCCCCCGGGGCCCGGCCCCAGTCCGCTTCGGCAAGCACACTCCGCCAAGCCTGCGTATACCTTGCGTTACACCTCTTGACCTGCGGAGTCCCGCGCTCCACGATCTCCGCATGCATCTTCGGGTCACTTTCGTCGCCGCCGCCCGCAGTTCCTCGCTGCTGGCCGAACGCTTCGAGGACGACCGGCCGCTGGACCAGGCCGGCTGGGACGAGGTGCTGCGCGCCGCCCCCGAACTGGTGCCACTGGCGGCGGCCGAGCTGCGCTACTGCTCACCGACCCCGCGCAGCCGCGCCACCGGCGACGCCCTCGGGTACGCGCCGCTGGCGCAGCCCGCGCTGCGCGACTGCGACATGGGCCGCTGGCGCGGTTTCACGCTGGGTGAGGCGATGGCCCGCGAGCCGTCGGCGGTCGACGCCTGGCTCGCCGATCCGCGCTCCGTCCCGCACGGCGGCGAGTCCCTGACCTCCTTCATCTCCCGCGTCGGCGGCTGGCTCGACACCCGCCCGGCGGACGACGGCAGCCAGATCGTCGCGGTGGCCGAACCCTCGGTGGTGCGGGCCGCGCTCGTCTACGCGCTCAAGGCCCAGCCGTCGGCGTACTGGAACATCGACGTCCGCCCCCTGTCGACCATCACCCTCACCGGCATCAACGGCCGCTGGAACCTACGCCTGGAAGGCGTGCCGCAGCGCGCCTAGGTCCTGTCGTCACATTCCCGTCGTCCGCTCGCGGGGCAGACGGGAATGTGACGACAGGGCCTGGGGCAGCCGTGTGTAGTCGGTCGTGAGGGCCAGGTCCTTGGCGGGGCCGCCCACCCGCCACACCGTGCGCCAGTGGTCCTCGTCCCGCACCGTGAACTCGCCCCGGTAGAGGTCCGCCGCGCACGGGTGGTCGGCGACGTACCGGCCGGTGCTCAGGTCCAGGTCGTGGAAGGGGCGACCGTCGGAGAACTGGACGAGGGCCGCCGCCGGGCTCGGCCCCGGCAGGAACCGCAGCGTCCGTTCGGCGGGCCGGGACGTGCCCTGCCACACGAACGTGCCGGATTCCTGGTGCAGAAGTCCGTGCGGAGATCCCGGTTCCTCCAGCGGGCCGAAAACCGTCGTCCCGGTGAACCGTCCCTCCGCACCGCTCGCGAGATCCCGCACCGAGCGCTCCACCCGCCAGCTCCCGTCCAGGTGGGCGAGCACGTCCGTCACTGGCCAGAACTCGCCCATACCGTCCCGCTCTCCGTCCCACGCGATGCCGCGCGACCCATTGACGCGCTCTGACCCCCTCCCTATCTTGCCGTTCGAAGTACTGATCATTGTCCGAAATTTCGAACACTCAACACTTCGAACAACTCAACACCACAGAGCCGCGGAGTATCCATGTCACGCACCCGCACCCGTTGGAGACTCGGACTCACGGCCACCACCCTCCTGGTGGCCTCAGCCGTCGTTCCCGGGCCCGCCCACGCCGCCGCCGACGTCAACGACTACGCGATCACCGTCGACCCGAAGGCCTCGGGCGCGAAGATCGACGACACCATGTACGGCGTCTTCTTCGAGGACATCAACCGCGCCGCGGACGGCGGACTGTACGCGGAACTCGTACAGAACCGGTCGTTCGAGTACAACACCGCCGACAACAGGTCCTATACGCCGCTCACCTCCTGGGCCACCACCGGCACCGCGACGACCGTGGACGACGACGGTCGCCTCAACGCCCGCAACCGCACCTACCTCGCCCTGGGCGCCGGATCGTCCGTCACCAACTCCGGTTACAACACCGGGATCAGGGTCGAGAGCGGCAAGACGTACGACTTCTCGGTCTGGGCCCGCGCCGACGCGAGGACGCCGCTCACCGTGACGCTGCACGACGCCGACGGCGCGCTCGCCGAGGCCCGGCAGGTCACCGCGCGCGGCGGCTGGGCCAAGTACCGGGCCAGGTTCACCGCCACCCGCGACAGCACCACCGGGCGCCTCACCGTCGGCGCCGACGCTCCCGTCGCGCTCGACATGATCTCGTTGATCCCCCGGGACACGTACAAGGGCCACGGCCTGCGCGAGGACCTCGCCGAGAAGATCGCCGCCCTGCACCCCGGCTTCGTGCGCTTCCCCGGCGGCTGCCTGGTCAACACCGGCAGCATGCAGGGCTACGACGAGGCCTCGGGCTATCAGCGTCAGCGCTCGTACCAGTGGAAGGACACCATCGGACCGGTCGAGCAGCGCGCCACCAACTCCAACTTCTGGGGATACAACCAGAGTTACGGGCTCGGCTACTACGAGTACTTCCAGTTCGCCGAGGACATAGGCGCGATGCCGCTGCCCGTGGTGCCCGCGCTCGTCACCGGCTGCGGCCAGAACAAGGCCACCGACGACGACGCGCTCCTCGAGCGCCACATCCAGGACACCCTCGATCTCATCGAGTTCGCCAACGGGCCGGTGACCAGCGAGTGGGGCAGGAAGCGGGCGGCGATGGGCCACCCCAAGCCCTTCCACCTCACCCACCTGGAGGTGGGCAACGAGGAGAACCTTCCCACCGAGTTCTTCGCCCGCTTCAAGCGGTTCCGCGCCGCCATCCAGGCCAAGTACCCGAACATCAAGGTGATCTCGAACGCCGGACCCGACGACTCGGGCACCACCTTCGACACGGCCTGGAAGCTCAACAAGGACGCGAACGTCGACATGGTCGACGAGCACTACTACAACAGCACCCAGTGGTTCCTGCAGAACAACGACCGCTATGACTCCTACGACAGGAACGGCCCCAAGGTCTTCCTCGGCGAGTACGCCTCCGGTGGCAACACCTTCAAGAACGCCCTCGCCGAGGCCGCGTACATGACCGGCCTGGAGCGCAACGCCGACGTCGTCAAGCTCGCCTCGTACGCCCCGCTGCTCGCCAACGAGGACTACGTGCAGTGGCGCCCCGACATGATCTGGTTCAACAACCACGCCTCGTGGGGCTCGGCCGACTACGAGGTGCAGAAGCTGTTCATGAACAACGTCGGCGACCGGGTGGTGCCGTCGACGGCCACCACCACGCCCTCGCTGAGCGCGCCCATCTCCGGCGCCGTCGGCCTGTCGACCTGGGCGACCACGGCGGCGTACGACGATGTGTTGGTGACCGGCGCCGACGGCACCACGCTGCTCAGCGACGACTTCAGCGGTGACGCCTCCCGGTGGACCCACACGGGCGGCGGGAGCTGGAGCCTCCAGGACGGGCAGTACGTGCAGACCGACGTGGGCGCCGAGAACACCATGGTGTCGGCGGGCGACCCGGCCTGGCACGACTACGACCTGCACGTGAAGGCCACCAAGAAGTCCGGCAAGGAGGGCTTCCTCGTCGCCTTCGGCGTCAAGGACACCGGCAACTACTACTGGTGGAACCTCGGCGGCTGGAACAACACCACGACCGCGGTCGAACAGGCCGTGGACGGCGGCAAGTCGACCCTGATCTCCAAGCCCGGCACGATCGAGACGGGCAAGGCGTACGACGTGGACGTCAAGGTCCGCGGCCGGCAGGTGACCCTCTACCTGGACGGCCAGGAGTGGGGGAGCTTCAAGGACGACAAGCCCGCGGAGCCGTTCCGTCAGGTCGTCACGCGGGACGCGAGGACCGGCGACCTGATCGTCAAGGTCGTCAACGCGCAGGCGGCGGACGCCCGTACCGCGATCGACCTGGGCGGGGCGAAGGTGGGCCGCAAGGCCGCCGTCACCACCCTCCAGGCCGCGCCGGAGGCGGTGAACTCGCAGACGGTGACCGCGGTCGCCCCCGTGAAGTCCACCTTCGACGGCGTCACCGACAAGTTCACCTACACCTTCCCGGCGAACTCCGTGACCTTCCTGCGGATCAGACAGCGGTAACCGGAGACGTGGGCTGCTGTCCGGCGGGCAGCAGCCCACGCTCGGCGAAGACCTTCTTCGCGACCAGGCTCGCGTTCATCGCCTTCGGTATGCCGCAGTAGACGGCCGAGTGCAGCAGCGACTCCACGATCTCGTCCGGGGAAAGGCCCACGTTCAGCGCCGCGTTGACGTGCACCTCCAACTGCGTCTCACAGCCGCCGAGCGCGGTGAGCATGCCGAGCGTCACCAACTGGCGGTCGCGCGGGGCGAGTCCGGGCCGGTCGTAGATGTCACCGAAGGCCCAGGAGACGATCTGGTGGCCGAGTTCGGGATTGATGTCGCCGAGCGCGTCGACGACGCGCTCTCCGGCCTCGCCGTCGACGCGCTTGAGGACCTCAAGGCCGTGCTCGAAGCGCTCTTGGCGAGTGGTGGCGGTGTTCGTGAGCGTCATGAGAGTGCGTCCGATCCCGGCTGGTCGAGCAGCCGTTCGTAGTGGTCGATCTTGTCGTCGAGGGAGGCCGCGTTGCGGCGCAGCGCCCGGATGCGGTCCGCGAGGTCGGCGCGGTGCTCCCGGAGCATCGCGAGCCGGTCGGGAACCGTGACGTCGCCACGCGCCCGCAACTCGGCGAACCGCTGCATGTCCGCGATCGACATGCCCGTCTCACGCAGCCGGATGAGGAACTCCAGCCAGGCCAGGTCGGCCGCCTCGTAGCGCCGCTGGTTCCCGGTGGTCCGGCCGACCCGTTGGATCAGGCCGGCCTTCTCGTAGTACCGCAGCGTGTCGTGCGAGAGTCCGGTGCGCTCGACGACCTGGGCGATCGTGAGCGTCGGCTCCTGCGGGAGGGGCTGTTCGCTGGTCATGGAGAAACCGTAGAACCTGGAGTGTGCTCCAGGTCAAGCTTCATCTGCCGGGTAGTCCTGGAGACGGGTAGTCCTGGAGCGGGGCCGACGGCGTTTCGGCCCGGCTCGGGAGCGGGGCCGACGGCGCTTCGGCCCGGCTCGGGAGGGGCGCCCGGGTCAGGAGCGGCGGCGGGGCTTGCCCCGCTTGGCGCCGCCCTTGGCGCCTCCGGAACCGCCGCCGCGGGGGTTCCTGCCGGTCGTCGACTTACCGGACGACTTGCCCGTCGCGGGCTTGCGCCGTGCGCCGCCGCCCGTCTCGGGGCGCTCGGCCTTCGACGGGGCCGCGGGCGCCGCCGGGGCCTGGGCGCGCCCCCGTGAGCTGTTGACGGTCCGGCCGCGGACGATCCCGATGAAGTCCTCGACCAGGTCGGTGGTCGCGTCCTGTGGCCAGGACAGCGCGACGCGTGACTCCGGGGCGTCGGTGACCGGCCGGTAGGTGAGGTCCTTGCGGTGGTGCAGGCGGGCGAGGGACTGGGGGACGACGAGGAGCCCGATGCCCGCCGCCACGAGTTCGACGGCGTCCGCCGTGGTGGCGGGGCGCTCGAACGCGGGCTGCCCCGGCGGACGCTCCCAGTCGAGGGTGTCGTCGAGGGGGTGCAGCACGATCTCGTCGGCGAGATCCTCGGAGGTCACCTCGTCGACGGCCGCCACGATGTGGTCCTTGGGGACCACGACCACCGTCGTCTCGGCGTAGAGGGGGATCGCGCTGAGGTCCTCCCGGTCGACCGGCAGCCGGACGAATCCGGCGTCGGCGCCGCGGCCCCGCAGCACGTCGAACGCCTCGTCGGTGGAGACCGCGACGAGCGTCAGGGGGATGTCGGGCAGCCGCTCGTTCCAGATCCGCACCCACTTCGTGGGCGTCACTCCCGGGACATAGGCGAGCCGGAACGAAGGGGGTACTTCCGAGCCTGTCACCTCGCCAGGCTATCGGTCGTGGTCGGAGGTCGCGCACACGCTCGATACCCTTGACGCATGACGTCGCACCAGACCACCCAGACCATGAAGCCCGCCACCGCGGCGAAGAAGCTGGGTGTGTACCTCGAGGCCACCCCCGCCGAGTTCCAGGAGGGCGTCGTCTCTCGCACCGAGCTGAACGCCCTGCAGGCCGATCCGCCCGCGTGGCTCCAGGAGCTGCGGCGCAACGGCCCGCACCCCCGTCCCGTGGTCGCCGCGCGGCTGGGCATCTCCATCGCCGGGCTCGCCCGCGGCGGGGTCACCGACGCCCTCACCACGGAGCAGATCGACGCCCTGAAGCAGGAGGACCCGGGGTGGCTGCGCCGGGAGCGCGCCACCCAGGCCGAGGTCCGCAAGGAAGAGGTCCGTATCAAGGAGAAGCGCGCGGAGCAGCACGCTGAGGGGAACACGGAGCGCGCCGCCCAGCCCCGCGGTTCCCGTTCCTGACCCCACCCCGTCCCGCCCGACCGGCCCGCCCCACGACGGTGTTCCGTGTTCGTGGTCGGGGCCCTGGTGGCCGGACGCGTGCCGTGAGATCGTCCGCGGGTGAGCGACGCTGCTGAGGAAGTCGTCCCGGGACCGCCGGACGATCGTGCCGCATCCGTTCTGCGGTTCGCGGTGGAACTCGTCGCCTGGGTGGCGACCCCTTGGGCGCTGGCCGACCGTTCCTGGCTGCTGGCCGCCCTGTCCCTGGTATTGCTGATCGGCCTTCCGACGGTCCTGTCCACCCCGGGTGACAAGGCCGATGTGATCATCGCCGTACCCGGCTGGGTCACGATCCTTCTGGTGCTGCTGCAACTCGTCGCGGCCGTTGTCTCCTCGTGGGTGCTGTGGCCCACGTGGGCGGCGGTCGCGGTCACCGCGCTGGCCGCCACCGTCCTCGTCACGGAACGCCCGCGCCGGCGGTGGCTGCTCTCCATCCGCTGAAGGGCCCGCCGGGCCGGGGTCTCCCATGTGTCGGGGCGTCGTCGAGGCTCCGCGTCAGGGCGGGGCGAGGACGCAGAACTCGTGGCCCTCCGGGTCGGCCAGGCACGTCCACGGGACGTCGCCCTGGCCGAGGTCGAGGTCGGTGGCGCCGAGGGCCCGCAGCCGGGCCACCTCCGCCGCTTTGTCGTCGCCTGGGTACGGCAGCAGGTCAAGGTGCATGCGGTCCGGCACGGTCTTCACGCCGGGCGTACGGAGGAACTCGAGATACGGGCCGACACCCTTGGCGGAGCGCAGCACCGCATGATCGTCGGTCACCTCGTGCAGGGTCCAGTCCATCGCCTCACCCCAGAACCGGGCCATGGCCCGCGGATCCTCGCAGTCGACCACCACCGTGGCGATCGGCCCGGTGTCCCGGTAGATCTCCCGGGGCTCCAGTACGCAGAACTCGTTGCCCTCGGGGTCGGCGAGGACCGTCCACGGCACGTCGCCCTGGCCCACGTGGGCGGGCGTCGCACCGAGAGCCTTCAGGCGCGCGACCAACTCCGTCTGATGGGCCGCAGAGGTGCTGGCGAGATCGAGGTGCACACGGTTCTTCGTCGTTGTCTTGGGTTCCGGGACGGTAACGACGTCGATGCAGACCGCGACCGGGTCCGGCCAGACGAAGCCGCCGACGGGTTCCACGTTGGTCACGCCGGGTCCCTCGCTGGAAACACCCCAGCCGAGCGCCTCCGCCCAGAACCGGCCGACCGCCGAGTCGTCGAGAGCCTTTATGTTCACCTGAACAGGTCGCAGTGCCATGCCGGCGATCCTATGCGCCCGTCCCTGACGCGCTCAGCCCTGCCAAGTGAACTGCTCACTCGCCGGATGAAGTGCTCAGTCACAGTGCGCCGGCCGAGATCGCCATGGATGGATTGCATAAACGTGCAACGAAACGTATAGTCATGCCATCTAGGAGGAGGGTTCCATGGTGGTACGCGCAGCAGTGGCGGGAGCGAGTGGGTACGCGGGCGGCGAAGCCCTGCGTCTGCTCCTGGCGCACCCCGAGGTCGAGATCGGTGCCCTGACCGGCAATGCCAACGCGGGCCAGCGCCTCGGCGCACTGCAGCCGCACCTGCTGCCACTGGCCGACCGAGTCCTCCAGGAGACCACCCCGGACGTCCTGACCGGCCACGACGTCGTCTTCCTCGCGCTGCCCCACGGGCAGTCCGCCGCCGTCGCCGAGCAACTCGGCCCGGACGTCCTCGTCGTCGACATGGGCGCCGACTTCCGGCTCAAGGACCCGGCGGACTGGGAGAAGTTCTACGGCTCCGCGCACGCCGGCACCTGGCCCTACGGCCTTCCCGAACTGCCGGGCGCCCGCGCCGCGCTGGAGGGGTCCAAGCGCATCGCGGTGCCCGGTTGCTACCCCACGGCCGTCTCCCTCGCCCTCTTCCCGGCGTACGCGGCCGCACTCGCCGAGCCCGAGGCCGTGATCGTCGCCGCGTCCGGGACCTCCGGCGCGGGCAAGGCCGCCAAGCCCCATTTGCTCGGCAGCGAGGTCATGGGCTCCATGTCCCCGTACGGAGTCGGCGGCGTCCACCGCCACACCCCCGAGATGATCCAGAACCTCGGCGCGGCGGCGGGGGAGCCGGTCACCGTCTCCTTCACGCCCACCCTCGCGCCGATGCCCCGGGGCATCCTCGCCACGTGCAGCGCGAAGGCGCGTGCAGGGGTCACCGGTGAGTCCCTGCGCGCCGCGTACGAGAAGGCGTTCGCCGACGAGCCCTTCGTCCACCTGCTGCCCGAGGGGCAGTGGCCCGCCACCGCGTCCGTCTACGGTTCCAACGCCGTTCAGGTCCAGGTCGCGTACGACGAAGCGACGCACCGCATCATCGCGATCAGCGCCATCGACAACCTGACCAAGGGCACGGCCGGCGGGGCCGTGCAGAGCATGAACATCGCCCTCGGGCTTCCCGAGGAAACGGGTCTTTCCACGATCGGAGTCGCACCGTGAGTGTCACGGCAGCACAGGGATTCCAGGCTGCGGGCATCGCCGCCGGGATCAAGGAGAACGGCAACCCCGACCTGGCCCTCGTGGTCAACAACGGGCCCCGCCTCGCCGCCGCGGGCGTCTTCACCTCCAACCGCGTCAAGGCCGCGCCGGTCCTCTGGTCCGAGCAGGTCCTCAAGAGCGGTCAGGTCTCCGCCGTGATCCTCAACTCCGGCGGTGCCAACGCCTGTACGGGCCCCAAGGGTTTCCAGGACACGCACGCGACCGCCGAGAAGGTCGCCGAGGTCCTCGACGTCAACGCCGGCGACGTCGCCGTGGCGTCGACCGGGCTCATCGGCGTACTCCTGCCGATGGACAAGCTGCTGCCCGGGGTCGAGTCGGCCGCCGCCCAGCTCTCGGCGCACGGTGGCGAGAAGGCCGCCATCGCCATCAAGACCACCGACACCGTGCACAAGACCTCGGTGCACACGGGCGACGGCTGGACCGTCGGCGGCATGGCCAAGGGCGCGGGCATGCTCGCCCCCGGCCTCGCCACCATGCTCGTCGTGCTGACGACGGACGCGGACCTCGACTCCGAGACCCTCGACAAGGCGCTGCGCGCCGCCACCCGCACCACCTTCGACCGCGTCGACTCCGACGGCTGCATGTCGACCAACGACACCGTGCTGCTGCTCGCCTCCGGCGCCTCCGAGGTCACCCCCGGGTACGCGGAGTTCGCCGAGGCCGTACGGAAGGTCTGCGACGACCTCGGGCAGCAGCTCATCCGGGACGCCGAGGGCGCCAGCAAGGACATCAAGATCGAGGTCGTGAACGCCGCGAGCGAGGACGACGCCGTCGAGGTGGGCCGCTCCATCGCCCGCAACAACCTCCTCAAGTGCGCGATCCACGGCGAGGACCCCAACTGGGGACGCGTGCTGTCCGCGATCGGCACGACCGGCGCCGCCTTCGAGCCCGACCAGCTCAACGTCGCCATCAACGGCGTCTGGGTCTGCAAGAACGGCGGTGTCGGCGAGGACCGCGAGCTCGTCGACATGCGCTACCGCGAGGTCCACATCGTCGCCGACCTCGCCGCGGGCTCCCAGACCGCCACGATCTGGACCAACGACCTCACCGCGGACTACGTCCACGAGAACAGCGCCTATTCCTCATGAGCAATGTGACGCGGAAACACACCGCACTGCCCAAGGCCCGGATCCTCATCGAGGCACTCCCGTGGCTGACCCGCCACAACGGCAAGACGGTCGTCATCAAGTTCGGCGGAAACGCCATGGTGAACGAGGAGCTCAAGGCAGCCTTCGCCCAGGACGTGGTGTTCCTGCGACAGGCCGGTCTCAAGCCCGTCGTCGTGCACGGCGGCGGCCCGCAGATCAGCGCCGCCCTCGACCGGCACGGCATCGTCAGCGAGTTCAAGGCGGGCCTGCGCGTCACCACCGAGGACGCCATGGACGTCGTACGCATGGTCCTGGCCGGTCAGGTGCAGCGCGAGCTGGTCGGACTGCTCAACCAGCACGGACCGCTCGCCGTCGGCATGACCGGCGAGGACGCGCACACCATCACCGCCACCAAGCACCAGCCCGAGATCGACGGGGAGTTGGTCGACATCGGGCGGGTGGGCGAGATCACCGCGATCGACACGGGCGCGATCGAGGCACTGCTCGCCGACGGCCGGATCCCGGTCGTCTCCTCGATCGCCCGGAGCCAGGACGACGGACATGTCTACAACGTCAATGCTGATACGGCGGCTGCGGCTCTCGCTGCGGCACTGGGCGCCGAAACCCTCATGGTCCTCACGGACGTCGAGGGCCTCTACGAGGACTGGCCCGACAGCGACGAGGTGATCAGCCGTCTGACCGCCTCCGAACTGGAGAAGCTGCTGCCCGAACTGGCCAGCGGCATGGTGCCGAAGATGGAGGGCTGTCTGCACGCCGTACGCAACGGCGTCAATACCGCCCGCGTCATCGACGGCCGGGTCCAGCACTCGATCCTGCTGGAGATCTTCACCGACGAGGGGATCGGCACGATGGTCGTGCCGGACGCACGGCCCGATGAACAGGGGGACGCCGAATGACCGGGACCAACGCGGAGCTCACCCAGCGGTGGCAGGGCGCGCTCATGGACAACTACGGCACCCCGCGGCTGCCGCTCGTCCGCGGCGAGGGCACCCGGCTGTGGGACGCCGACGGCAAGGAGTACCTCGACTTCGTCGGCGGTATCGCCGTCAACGCGCTCGGCCACGCCCACCCGGCGATCGTCGAGGCCGTGAGCCGTCAGATCGCCTCCCTGGGCCATGTCTCCAACCTCTTCGTCGCCGAGCCGCCGGTCGCGCTCGCCGAAAGGCTGCTCCAGCTCTTCGGCCGCGAGGGACGGGTGTACTTCTGCAACTCGGGTGCCGAGGCCAACGAGGGCGCGTTCAAGATCGGCCGGCTGACCGGCCGGAGCCACATGGTGGCGACCCACGGCGGCTTCCACGGCCGCACCATGGGCGCGCTCGCGCTCACCGGCCAGCCCGGCAAGCAGGAGCCGTTCCTGCCACTGCCCGGTGACGTGACGCACGTCGCCTACGGTGACGCGCAGGCGCTGGCCGCGGCGGTCACCGAGGACACCGCCCTTGTGATCATCGAGCCGATCCAGGGCGAGAACGGCGTGGTCGTGCCCCCGCCCGGCTACCTCAAGGCCGCTCGCGCGATCACCGCCGCCACCGGCAGCCTCCTCGTCCTCGACGAGGTGCAGACCGGCATCGGCCGCACCGGGCCCTGGTTCGCCTACCAGGACCACGAAGGTGTCCTGCCGGACGTCGTCACCCTCGCGAAGGGTCTTGGCGGCGGACTGCCGCTCGGCGCGACCGTCGCCTTCGGCCGGGCCGCCGAGCTGCTGAAGCCCGGCCACCACGGTTCGACCTTCGGCGGCAACCCGGTCGTCTGCGCCGCCGGACTCGCCGTCCTCGACACGATCGCGTCCGAGGGGCTGCTCGAGAATGTGAAGGCCGCGAGCGAGAAACTGCGGGGCGGAATCGAGTCACTCGGCAACCCGTTGATCGACCATGTCCGAGGTGCGGGCCTGCTCCTGGGTATCGTGCTCACCGAGCCGCTCGCGCCCCAGGTGCAGCAGGCGGCTCAGGACGCCGGTCTCCTGGTCAACGCGCCCGCCCCCGATGTCGTACGGCTGATGCCCCCGCTGAACCTGAGCGACGACGAGGTGGACGCGTTCCTCCAGGCCCTTCCCGGTGTCCTCGACGCTGTGACCAACGGGGACGGACGAGCCAAAGAATGAGACGACGACGATGAGCCAGGCGCAGGATCACGAGCACGTCGGGCCTGCCGTGCCGCAGACCCGCACCGCACGCCACCGCCGGATCGTGGACATCCTCAACCGGCAACCAGTGCGATCCCAGAGCCAGTTGGCGAAGCTTCTCGCCGACGACGGGCTGAGCGTCACGCAGGCGACGCTCTCCCGGGACCTGGACGAGCTGAACGCGGTGAAGATCCGCAACAACGACGGCGACCTCATCTACGCGGTGCCGAGCGAGGGCGGTTTCCGCACCCCGCGCGCGCCGCTGGGGGAGTCGGCGAAGGAGGAGCGGATGCGGCGGCTCTCGGCGGAGCTGCTGATCTCCGCGGAGGCGTCCGCGAACCTCGTGGTTCTCCGTACCCCGCCGGGGGCGGCGCAGTTCCTCGCCTCCGCCATCGACCAGGCCGAGCTGCAGGACATCCTCGGGACGATCGCCGGTGACGACACCTTGCTGCTGATCAGTCGTAATCCGACGGGTGGGCAGGCTCTGGCCGATCATTTGCTGCGTTTGGCTCAGAACAATCATTGAGCTGTACGACGGTGGAGGCGCCCCCCGGGTTGGGGTGCGCCTCCAGTCTCACCCCAGGCGTTGAGCCAAGCCCCCGGTGCATCTGACCTCGTCTCCCGCCGTGATCAGTAAGGCCTCGATGGCGGGGAGGGACTCCAGCCAGGTCAGGGCCTCTCGGGAGCCCATCGCGAAGGCTGCTGTCGCCCAGGCGTCCACCCAGGTCAGGCAGGGACCCACCACGGTCACGGCGACCAGGTCGGTCACCGCGGAGCGGCCGGTGCGGGGGTCGACGATGTGGGCGCCGCGCTCGGCGGTGCCGGAGGTGGCCACCGACAGTTCGTCCACTCCGGCCGCCGAGACCACGGCCGCGAGTGAACCGGGACGCAGCGGGTCCGAGACGCCGACCCGCCACGGGCGGTGCGTGCCGGGCGCGCCGAGCAGCTGGACGTCGCCGCCGCCGTTCACGCTGACTCCGCTCGCGCCGGCCGCCGCCAGGTGGCGGGCCACGCGCTCGGTCGCCCAGCCCTTCACGATCCCCGTCGGGTCGAGCCGGCCCTCGTACGTCGAGCTGAACCAGCCGTCGCTGACCCGCTCCGCCTCGGCGCACAGGCCGAGCACCTCGGCGACCTGCGGATCGCACTCCTCGACCGTCAGCTCGCCGCGCGCGAGGCGCGAGAGCTGGCTGTTCTCCCGATAGGTGCTGAACACCTCGTCCACCCGGTGGAGTTGGGCGACCGCCTCCTCCAACGCGGTCCGCACGGCCTCGGGTTCGCCGCCGCGCACGTCGAAGGAGAAGACGGTGCCCATGACCTCTTCCGCGTGCCGCAGGGCGGGCGGCTCCTGGTCCGGGTCAGCCACCGGCCTTGTCCAGGGCCGACTGCAGGGACTGCTTGTAACCCGTGCTGGTGTAGGTGGCACCGGAGACGGCGTCGATGGTCGCGTTCCCGGCCGCGACCGCCTCCTGGTTGAGCTTGGGCACGGCCATCGCGGTCTTCTGGTCGCTCAGCCCGCCCTTGGGCGCCTGCACGGCCTCGGACTTGGTGATCTTTCCACCGTTGACGGTGATACGGACCTGGACGGGCCCGTACTGGGTCTGGGCGACGCTTCCGGTGACCGTCTTGGCCTGTGCGGCGGGCGCCTGGGACGACGAGGAGCCGGCGGAACCGGAGGAGCCCGCACCCGCGGACCCGGTCGATCCGGTGGCCCCCGAGGAACCGCTGCCGCTCGCCTTGGCCTTGTCGAGGGCCGACTGCAGCGACTTCTTGTATCCGGCGCTCGTGTAGCTGGCGCCCGACACCGCGTCGATGTTCGCGCTGCCCGCGGCGACGGCCTCCTGGTTCAGCTTGGGCACGGAGGCGTTGCTGACCTCGGTGCTGCGTCCGCCGCTGGGAATCTGGACGACCTCGGACTTGGTGATCTTTCCGCCGTTGACGGTGATACGGACCTGGACCGGCCCGTACTGGGTCTGCGCGACGTCGCCGGTGACCGTCTGGGCCCCCGTGGACGACTGCTGCGCGCTGCCGCCCTGGGGCGACTCCTGTCCCGCCACCGACTGCTGGGGCGCTGCACCCTGTGCCGACGCGGACGCCGGATCGGAGGCCGGCTTCAGCGACAGCAGCAGGACGATTCCGGACACGGTGGCGGCGCCGGCCAGCACGACACGCCGCAAGGGGTGGCTCTTCTTCATCGCTCCTGACTCCCGTCGCTCACATCTCGAACGACTCGTGATGGATGCGGCGGGCGGGAACCCCCGCACCGCGCAGTGCTTCGTAGACCTGCTGCGCGAAGCCGGGCGGCCCGCACATGAAGACGTCGTGGCGGTCGATGTCCGGCAGCTTGCGGCTCAGGGTCTCCGCCGAGATGTCCGGGCGCTCGCCCTCCGGGCTGTTCACCGCGTACATCAGCCGGGCCCCGCGCTCCTCGGCGATCGCCGCCAGCTCGTCCCACAGGGCCAGGTCCTGGGTGGTGTTGGCCCGGTAGAGCAGTGTCAGGTCGCCCGCCGCGCCGGGCAGCGTCTCGAACAGCGCCCGCATCGGAGTGATGCCGACCCCGCCCGCCACCAGCAGCACCTTGCCGCGACTGCGCTTGCCCGCCGTCAGGGCCCCGTACGGGCCCTCGGCCCAGACCCGGGTGCCGGGCCGCAGGTCGCGCAGCGCCGAGCTGTGGTCGCCGATCGCCTTCACCGTGATGCGCAGCATGTTGGGGCGGGGCGCCGCCGACAGTGAGTACGGGTGCGAGCTGAGCCGCATGCCCGGCGCCAGGAAGCGCCACCGGAAGAACTGCCCGGCCTCGGCGCCCATACGGTGCAGCTTGCGCCCGCTGATCAGCACCGAGACGATCCCGGGGGTCTCCTCGATCACGGCCTCGACCCGCATCCGGTGCTTCAGGTTCAACCGGATCGGCGAGAGGATGCGGTACCAGATCACCAGGGCCGTCACCGACCCGTACAGCCCGTACCAGACCGTCTTGGCGGTTGGCTCGACGGCGAACTCGTTGCCCGTGGAGAGCTGGTGCCAGAACGTCAGGAAGACGGCGGCGTAGGTGAGCAGGTGGATGTGGTACCAGGTGTCGTAGCCCATCCTGCGGCGCACCGGGCCCATGGAGAGCAGGCCGATCAGGAACAGCAGACCGGTGCCGATCGCCGCCTTGCCCATGTCGGGCAGCTGGTTGATCGAGTCGATGGTCTGCTGGACGATGTCGCCGAAGCTCTTGCCGGCCTGCAGCGCGTAGCCCCACATGATCAGCACGAGATGCGCGAGGACCAGGCAGACCGTGTACCGGCCGCTCATGGCGTGCCACCGCGCCACCCGGTCCGAGCCCACCCGGCGCTCCAGGGCGGGCACCCGGGCCATCTGCAGCACCACCAGCGCCATCAGGTACCCCGCGAGCAGTCCGGTGATCCGGCCCGCGTTGAGGATCTTGCTGTTGTCGTCGGCGATGGACGGGGTGTTGCTCCACCACAGCCAGATGACCCCGGCCGCGCCCGCCCCGACGGCGAGCAGCAGTGGGACGGCGGGGGAGCGTCGTGGGCGAATACGGCGCAAGGTCTGGCGCCGCGCGGCGCGGCCACCGGCGATCGTGGACACGGTTCCTCCGTGGTCGTCCGTGGGGACGGGGCTAGGGGAGAGGCCCCTGGCCCAGAGATACGGGCCCCGACGGCCGTGCGTTCAGAGGCCTGCCGAGTCCAGTGCCGATTGGAGGGACTGCTTGTATCCGTCGCTGGTGTACGAGGCCCCCGAGACGGAGTCGATCTGGGCGCTCTGCGCGGCCAGCGCCTCCCTCCTGAGCTGGGGAATGGCGTAACTGTTGATCTCCTGGTCCCGTGGGTTGTCCGTGGGATAGGAGACCGCGGTCACATCGGTGATCTTGCCGTTCTTCAGTGTGACGCGCACCTGGACGGGGCCCCAGCGGGTCTGGACCGTGTCACCGGTGACGGTCTTGGTGCCGGTGCTCTTCGTGCTCCCGGACGAGCTTCCCGATGAGCTTCCGGGTGAAGGTGACTGGGACGGCGACTGTGACGCCGACTGTCCGGCGGACGACGACGCCTGCGCCACGGTCGGCGCCGTGTGCGGCTTGAGCGACAGCAGCAGGACGAAACCGGTGACGGTGGTGGCCGCCGCCAGCGTCACGCGGCGCAGCGGACGGTGCTTCTTCAGGGCGTGCAAGGTGACCTCACAGCTCGAACGACTCGTGGTGGATACGGCGGTCGGGGACCCCGGCCCCGCGCAGCGCTTCGTACAGGTCCCGTGCCATGGCGGGCGGACCGCACAGATAGATGTCATGCCCGGTGAGGTCGGGCACGGCCTCCCGCAGGGAATCGGAGGTGAACCGCGGACGTGTCCCGTCGGCGCCGTTGACCGCGTACAGGACGCGCGCCCCACGCCACTGCGCTATCGCCTCCAGCTCGGCGCCGAGAGCGAGGTCCTCGGCCGTGCTCGCCCGGTAGAGCAGCGTCACGTCGCCGGGCCCGCCGGGCAGCGTCTCGAACAGGGCGCGCAGCGGTGTGATGCCGACGCCGCCGGCGATGAGCAGCGCCTTGCGTCCGGTGTGCCGCTCGGCGGTCAGCGCCCCGTAGGGCCCCTCCGCCCACACCCGGGTGCCGGGCCTCAGCAGCCCCACGGCGGCGCTGTGGTCACCGAGCGCCTTCACGGTGATCCGCATCAGGTCGGGGCGCGGCGGGGCCGACAGCGAGTACGGCGTCGAGGTCCACCGCATCCCGTCGGAGAGGAATCGCCAGCGGAAGAACTGCCCTGCCTGGGCGTTCAGCTCGTCCAGCCGTTCCCCGCGTACGACGACGGAGAAGACGCCGGGCGCCTCGCGGTGCACGGACTCCACGCGCAGCTTGTGGCGCAGATTGAGCCGTACCGGGGTGAGCAGCCGGAACCAGACGACCAGGGCGGCCGTGCCCAGGTAGAGCACGTACCAGGCGGCCTGGGCGGCGGTGTCGCCGACGAAGTCCGAGCCCAGCGCGAGCTGGTGGAAGAAGGTGAGGAACACGGCCACGTAGGTCAGCAGGTGCAGGTAGTACCAGAACTCGTGGCTGATCCGGCGGCGGGCCGCGTGCGCCGAGGTGATCCCGACGGCGAAGAGGATGAGAGTGCCGGTCGTGGCCTTGAGCATGTCCGGGTAGTCGAACACCACGCTCAGCGTCTCGTGCACGATGCCCGCCCCGTCCTGGGCGGCATACCCGAAGAGGATCAGCGTGACATGCGCCACCAGCAGGCTGACCGTGTACCGGCCGGCCATGGCGTGCCAGCGGGCCACCCGGTCGGAGCCGATCCGCCGCTCCAGCAGGGGCACCCGGGCCATCAGCGCCACGAGCACCGCGCAGCTGTAGCCGCACAGCAGCCCGGCGATCCGCCCGGCGTCCGTCAGCCACCCGGCGAGGCCCACCACCGACCGCGTGTCGTACCACCACAGGGCGACGACCGCGCAGGCCCCGGCCCACAGCAGGGCCAGCAGGGGCCCGGCGGGTGAGGGACGCGGCCGTCCACGTCCGCGTGACGGGCGAGGGACCGCTGTCCGCTCGTACACCGTGGTCATATGTCCGTCCTTCCGGCTGTCCGGGAGGAAACTGTGCTTCGGCAACTTCTGAGCAGCCTCTGAACGGGCGCCTTCGTCGCGGATTCACAGGAAACGGAGAGCGGCACATGCGGCCCACTCAGAGGAAACTCAGAGGCGGGAAGGGGGCTGCCGACTCCGGCGAGGGGCGATCCTGGAAGACGATATGAACACTCCCCGCTCCCGAGGCACCGGCCTGCCCGCGCTCACCCGCCCCGACGGCACCCCCGTACGGGTCCTCGTCGTCGACGACGACCCCGACCTGGCCGAGGTGCTCTCCGGCGCCCTGCGCTACGAGGGCTGGGTGGTCCGGACGGCGGGCGACGGGGCCTCGGCCGTCACCGAGGCACGCGAGCTGATGCCGGACGCCGTCGTCCTCGACGTGATGCTCCCGGACACCGACGGCTTCGCCGTGCTGCGCACCCTGCACACCGTGCACCCCGAGGTCTGTGTGCTCTTCCTCACCGCGCGGGACGCCGTCGAGGACCGCATCGCGGGCATCACGGCGGGCGGCGACGACTACGTGACCAAGCCGTTCAGCCTGGAGGAGGTCGTCGCTCGGCTGCGCGGCCTGCTGCGCCGCGCCGGCATGGCCCGGCAACTGGACGAGGGCCCACGCCTGACCGTCGGCGACCTCGTGATGGACGAGGAGGCCCGCGAGGTGACCCGGGGCGGCGAGCTGGTCGAGCTGTCGCCGACCGAGTTCGAACTGCTGCGCTTCCTGATGCGCAACCCGCGCCGGGTGCTCAGCAAGGCGCAGATCCTCGACCGCGTCTGGTCCTACGACTTCGGCGGCCAGGCCCATGTCGTGGAGCTGTACATCTCGTACCTGCGCAAAAAGGTGGACGCGGGCCGTGAGCCCATGATCCACACGGTGCGGGGCGCCGGGTACGTGATCAAGCCGGGGGTCGGACGATGAGTCGGCACTGGTGGCCACGGGTGCGGGCGGGCGTACGCCGGCTGCCGCTCCCGCGCACGATGCGGGCCCGACTCACCGCCGGGCTCCTGGTACTGCTCGCCGTCAGCTGCGCCGCCGTCGGGGTGGCCGCGGTGTACGAACTGAACGGCTTCCTCACCGGCCGCCTCGACCAGCAGCTGCACGACGTGGGGGTGCGGTTCCCCGCGAGCCTGGAGCACGGGGCCGGTGTGAAGAGGTCCGACCACGACGGCGACGAGAACGGCGACACCAGACGGCAGAGCACCGGCACCTTCGGCGCGCGGCTGGTCGGCCGGGACGTCACCAACGCGGCGGTCGTGCCCTCAGGCCAGAACATCACCGACCTGAACGTGTCCTTGACCACCTCCGACCGGCGGACCCTCGCCGGTATCCCCACCGACGGCCGCGCCCACACCGTCTGCCTGTCGGCACTCGGCGACTACCGCGTGATGGCGGCGCGCGGACTGGACGGCGACGTCCTGATCGCCGGTCTGCCGATGGAACCGGTCCGGGCCGCCGTGCACCGCCTGGAACTGGTCGCCGGCTGTGTCTTCGGCCTGGCCCTCGTGATCGCCGGAGTCGCCGGAGCCCTGTGGGTGCGCTGGTCGCTGCGCCCCCTGAGCCGGGTCGCCGCGACCGCGACCCGGGTCAGCGAGCTGCCGCTGGCCAGCGGTGAGGTGGCGCTGCCGCCGCGTGCGCCCGAGCAGGACCCGCGCAGCGAGGTGGGCCGCGTCGCCGGCGCGTTCAACAGGATGCTCGGCCATGTCGAGGACGCGCTGACCAAGCGGCACGCGAGCGAGGAACGGCTGCGCAGCTTCGCGGCCGACGCCAGCCATGAGCTGCGCACGCCGGTCGCCTCGGTCCGCGGCCACGCCGAGCTGGCGCTGCTGCACCCGGACCCGGTGCCGCCCAAGGTCACCCGGGCCCTCGAACGCATCGCCGCCGAGTCGGCTCGGATGGGCGAGATGGTCGACGACCTGCTTCTGCTCGCCCGTCTCGACGCGGGCCGCCCGTTGGAGCGCCTTCCCGTCGACCTCACGCACCTCGTCCTCGACTCGGTCACCGACGCCCGTGCCGCGGGCCCCGACCACCGCTGGACGCTGGAACTCCCGGAGGAACCGGTCACGGTGACGGGCGACGCCCACCGTCTCCAACAAGTGTTGGCCAACCTGTTGGCCAACGCCCGTTGGCACACGCCCGTCGGCACCAAGGTCACGGTGTCCCTGGAGACCGAAGCCAAGACGGCGGTTCTGACGGTCCACGACGACGGTCCGGGAGTCCCGGAGGACGTCCAGCCCGGTGTCTTCGAACGCTTCACCAGAGCCGACCGCCGCCGCACCGGGGGAGCGGGCGGTGGCGCCGGCCTGGGGCTGTCCATCGTGGCGGCCGTGGTGGAGGCCCACGGCGGCACGGTCGAGCTGGAGAGCCGTCCGGGGGCGACAAGGTTCACGGTCCGGCTGGGCGCCCAGTAAGAGGCGCGGGGCTGCGACACCACGCGGTTCCGCCGCGTGGGCGCGCCCGGCCACAAACCACCCGCACCTAGTAACGAGTGATCGCAGTCCCCCCACTCACCGTCCCGATCGCCATGTGCGGCCCCTTCGCGGGATCGACCCACCCGAGAATCCGTCGCATCGCATCCTGCGACACCGACACACAACCAGCCGTCGCCCCGGCCCCGTCGACGTGCAGGAAGATCCCCGCCCCGCGCCCCCGCACGGGTCGCTCGTAGTTGAACCCCACGACCAGGGCGTAGGCGTACTGCCTCTCGTACGCGATCAGATGCTCGGACTCGGACGCACGGCAGTCGGCCGGCCGCGGCTCGGTCCACCGGTTGTAGGAACGGGAGTCGTTGTCCTGGCACCACCAGGACTCCTCCCGCACCCGCCGGTACCGAAGCGCGGTGCCGGCCGGCGCGGCCTTGATCCCGAAGGCGAACGGAAGGTCGTACAGCCCCGTGGGTGTCGTGTTCGATCCCTGCTTGCGCGAGCCCCCCTCCGCCAGCCCCTTCGCCCCGAAGCGCGCCGCCGCCGAACCGGCCTTCACCCAGTGCCCGTCGCGCCGGTTCCACCAGGTGAGCGTGCCCGACGTCGAGTCCACGCGGGGCGCCTGAGCCGTGATCAGCTGGCTGCCGCCACCGGTGTCCGCCATCTGCCCGGGGAGGGTGGGCGGACCGCCGGGGGCCAGGGCGAGCAGGGACGTGGACGCGAGGGCGGCGGCTGCGAGGCGCATGGCTCAGACCGTACGGGAAGGCAGCGGGAGCGGCAGCCCGGGCAGGCCGTCCAGACTCGTCGCCACGTGGTCCTTCTTGGTGAAGTACTCGCTCAGCGAGGCGTCGTCCTCGCGCGCGAAGCGTTTGCCGTGCAGGTCGCGGTCCGCTTCGTACGACATGAAGGGCACCGCGTAGCCGCAGGTGTCCCGGACGAGTTCGGCGGTCACGACGATGATCGCGCGCAGACCGTGCGGGGTCGGGTCGATGCCCGGGAAGTGCGTGAGCAGTTCCTTGAAGCGGGGGTCGTCGCGGAAGACGGGTTCGCCGTGGCCGTGCACCCGGACGATGTTCGGCGGGCCCTGGAAGGCGCACCACATGAGGGTGATCCGGCCGTTCTCCCGGAGATGGGCGATCGTCTCGGCGTTGCTGCCGGCGAAGTCCAGGTAGGCGACGGTGAGTTCGTCGAGGACGGCGAACGAGCCCGTGAGGCCCTTGGGGGAGAGGTTGACCGTGCCGTCCCCGGACAGGGGTGCGGTCGCGGTGAAGAAGAGGGGCTGCGCCTCGATGAACGAACGCAGCCTGCCGTCTATGCGCTCATAAGTCTTTCCCATGTCTAACGATTATTGGGCAAGAACGTTCGTCTGTCTAAGGAATTCACCCGTCCGGCGCATTGGTTCACGTGGCGGACGGATCCGTGGCCGCCGCGCCCCGGTCGGCGGACGGGGCGCAGCGGCCACGGAAGACGTCACTTGTTGAGCGTGCAGGTCGCGAGGGAGTCCAGGCCCGTGGGCTTGGCCGCGGTGCGGCCGATGGAGATGGCGATGCGGTCGATGGTCGACTTCCGCTTGTCCGCGAGGGGGCCGAGGATCGCGTTCTGCACGAAGTTCGGTCCGCCCTGGCCGACGGTGTTCGCCAGTCGGGTGTTCGCCTCGGTGATCTGGGTGTTCAGGAGGGTGAGGTTGCGGGTGACCTCGGCCTGCGCGGAGGCGGGGATCGCGGGCAGCTTCGACGCGACGTCCGGGCAGGTGATGGTGCCGGCGGCGGTGGTGCTGCCGGTGTTGCCCGTGTTCCCCGTGTTACCGGCCTGCTGGGTGGCCGTCGCGCTCGGGGTCGCGGTGGCGGCGGCGCCGCCCGCGTTCACCCCGTTCGCGTTCAGGGTGCAGGGCGCGAGCGAGTCGAGACCCGTGGGCTTGGCCGCGGTGCGGCCGATCGCGGTGGCGATGCGGTTGATCGTCGCCACCCGCTTGTCCTTGAGGGGGCCGAGGATCGCGTTCTGGACGAAGTTGGGGCCGCCCTGGCCGACGGTGTCGACGAGCCGCTTGTTGGCCTCGGCGATCTGGGTGTTCAGGAGGGTGAGGTTGCGGGTGACCTCGGCCTGCGCGGAGGCGGGGATCGCGGGCAGGCTCGGCGCGACGGCCGGGCAGTTCACGGTGCCGGGGGAGGTCGCGGCCTTGGTGGTGGCGTTCGTGCTGCTCTTGGACGTCTCCCCGGCCAAGGCGTTGCCGGCGATCACGGCTCCGGAGAGCACCACCGCGGCGGTGCCGCCGATCATCAGGACGCGGCGCTTGTTGTACTTCGGAAGGGCCCTGGACATGCGGAAGCCTCACTCGGTTCGGGGATGGGGGACCGTCCGGTGGTCGTCCGGGCGGTCCGTGGCTCGTCGCACCTCGGTCTGCGAAGACCTCGGCGGCAAAAACCTCGGTGTACGAAAACCTCGGTGTACAAAAACGCGGCGCCTGCGTTCGGGGAGAGGTACGAGAAAGCGCGTTCTTTCGTTCAAGCGCTCTCCAAAGATTTCGTCGCGGCTTTCGCGGGTGCCGTCCGGGCCCGCGGACGGCACCTCCGGGTGACCCGCGATTGACGATTCATGCGGAGTACTGCATACTCATGCATATCAGCGAATGCAGTGTGAGGAGAAACCCGTGACCGAGCGCGTCGTACTCGCCTATTCAGGCGGTCTGGACACCTCCGTCGCCATCGGCTGGATCGCCGAGGAGACGGGCGCCGAGGTCATCGCCGTCGCGGTCGACGTGGGTCAGGGCGGCGAGGACCTGGACGTCATCCGCAAGCGCGCGCTCGCCTGCGGTGCCGTCGAGGCCGAGGTCGCGGACGCCAAGGACGAGTTCGCCGAGGAGTACTGCCTCCCGGCGATCAAGGCCAACGCCCTCTACATGGACCGCTATCCGCTGGTGTCGGCCCTCTCCCGGCCGACCATCGTCAAGCACCTCGTCGCCGCCGCCCAGAAGCACGGCGCCACCACGGTCGCCCACGGCTGCACCGGCAAGGGCAACGACCAGGTGCGCTTCGAGGCCGGCATCGTCGCCCTCGCCCCCGGCCTCAAATGCATCGCCCCGGTCCGTGACTACGCGATGACCCGGGACAAGGCGATCGCCTTCTGCGAGGAGAAGCAGCTCCCGATCGCCACCACCAAGAAGTCCCCGTACTCCATCGACCAGAACGTCTTCGGGCGCGCGGTCGAGACGGGCTTCCTGGAGGACATCTGGAACGCGCCGATCGAGGACATCTACGAGTACACCTCGAACCCGGCCGAGGCCCGCGAGGCCGACGAGGTCGTCATCTCCTTCAAGGAGGGTGTCCCGGTCGCCGTCGACGGCAGGCCCGTCACCGTCCTGCAGGCCATCCAGCAGCTCAACGAACGCGCCGGCGGCCAGGGCATCGGCCGGATCGACATGGTCGAGGACCGGCTCGTGGGCATCAAGTCCCGCGAGGTGTACGAGGCCCCGGGCGCGATCGCGCTCATCACGGCCCACCAGGAGCTGGAGAACGTCACCGTCGAGCGTGAACTCGCCCGCTACAAGCGGCAGGTCGAGCAGCGCTGGGGCGAACTGGTCTACGACGGCCAGTGGTTCTCCCCGCTCAAGCGCGCCCTGGACGGCTTCATCAACGAGGCCAACCAGCACGTCAACGGCGACATCCGGATGACCCTGCACGGCGGCCGCGCGGTCGTCACCGGACGGCGCTCCGAGACCTCGCTCTACGACTTCGACCTGGCGACGTACGACACGGGCGACACCTTCGACCAGTCCGCCGCCAAGGGCTTCATCGACATCTACAGCCTGTCGTCGAAGATCGCGGCCAAGCGCGACCTCGCGTAAGCAGTAGCGTGATTGCCGCCTCCCTGGCCGTCTCACGGCAGGGAGGCGGCCGCACATCCGACACCTCCGAGGAGCACAGCAAGTGAGCAGCAACAGCGGTGACGTACGGCTCTGGGGCGGCCGTTTCGCCGACGGTCCCGCCGAGGCCCTGGCGAAGCTGTCCGCGTCCGTCCACTTCGACTGGCGGCTCGCGCCCTACGACATCGCCGGTTCACGTGCGCACGCGCGCGTGCTGCACAAGGCGGGACTGCTCACCGAGGACGAGCTGACGCGAATGCTCGCCGGGCTCGACGAGCTGGAGGCGGACGTCGCCGACGGCTCCTTCGTGGGCACGATCGCCGACGAGGACGTCCACACGGCACTGGAGCGGGGCCTGCTGGAGCGTCTCGGTCCCGACCTGGGCGGCAAGCTGCGCGCGGGCCGCTCCCGGAACGACCAGGTCGCGACGCTCTTCCGGATGTGTCTGCGCGACCACGCCCGTACGATCGGCGGTCTGATCGCCGACCTCCAGGACGCGCTGATCGGCCTCGCGGAGGCGCACCCGGACGTGGCGATGCCCGGCCGTACGCACCTCCAGCACGCCCAGCCGGTGCTCTTCGCCCACCATGTCCTGGCTCATGTCCAGCCCCTGTCCCGGGACGCGGAGCGGCTGCGCCAGTGGGACGAGCGGACGGCGGTCTCGCCGTACGGCTCCGGAGCGCTCGCGGGCAGCAGTCTCGGTTTGGACCCGGAGGCGGTGGCGAGGGACCTCGGCTTCGAGCACGGCTCCGTCGCGAACTCCATCGACGGCACGGCCTCCCGCGACTTCGTGGCGGAGTTCGCCTTCATCACCGCGATGATCGGCGTGAACCTCTCCCGGATCGCCGAGGAGGTCATCATCTGGAACACGAAGGAGTTCTCCTTCGTCACCCTCCACGACGCCTTCTCCACCGGCTCGTCGATCATGCCGCAGAAGAAGAACCCGGACATCGCCGAGCTGGCGCGCGGCAAGTCGGGCCGTCTGATCGGCAACCTCACGGGCCTGATGGCGACGCTCAAGGCGCTTCCGCTCGCATACAACCGCGACCTCCAGGAGGACAAGGAGCCGGTCTTCGACTCCATCGACCAGCTTGAGGTCCTGCTCCCGGCCTTCACCGGCATGATGGCCACGCTCACCGTGCACCGCGAGCGCATGGAGGAGCTGGCCCCGGCCGGCTTCTCGCTCGCCACGGACATCGCCGAGTGGCTGGTCAAGCAAGGAGTGCCGTTCCGCGTCGCCCACGAGGTCGCCGGCGAGTGCGTCAAGGTCGCGGAGGCCGACGGCAAGGAGCTGAACGACCTCACCGACGAGCAGTTCGCGAAGATCTCCGCCCAGCTCACCCCCGAGGTGCGTTCCGTCCTGAACGTCCCGGGTGCCCTCGCCTCCCGCGACGGCCGCGGCGGTACGGCACCCAGCGCGGTCGCCGTCCAGCTCGCCGAGGTGAAGTCGGACGTGGCGGCCCAGCACACGTGGGCCACGGCCAAAGAGAAGCGGTGAGGGAAGCGCCCCGAAAGGGGCGCGGGGAACTGCGCGAGCAACCCCCACAATCCCGCACCCGCCACATCACCGCACCGACCGAGCGCTGAGGCGAAGGTCATCGCGGGTTACGTTGGTCAGGAGCCGCACCGGAGCCGACCGAACGGAGCCCGCGATGCCCTTCGCCCGTCTCGCGACCGCCACGACGCCCACCTGCCACATCGGCCTGGGCCTCGCCGCAGTAGGCCGCCCGGGTTACATCAACCTCGGCCGAGACCATGACCTCGGAGAGGATCGCAGCGTCGAAACGCTGCGCGCCCGCACCCACGAACTCCTCGACGCCGCCTACGCCCAGGGCGTGCGCTACTTCGACGCGGCCCGCTCCTACGGCCGTTCGGAGGAGTTCCTCGCCGACTGGCTGAAGAGCCGGCCGGACGTCGACGACGTGGTCATCGGCAGCAAGTGGGGCTACACGTACACCGCGGACTGGACCACCGACGCCGAGAAGCACGAGGTCAAGGACCACACCCTCGCCACGTACGAGCGACAGCGCGCCGAGACCGCCGCGCTGCTCGGTGACCGGCTCGACCTCTACCAGATCCACTCGGTGACCCCGGACAGCCCGGCCCTCACCGACAAGGAACTCCACGCGAAACTCGCCGAGGCGGCTGCCCAGGGCCTTTCGATCGGCTTCTCCACGAGCGGACCCGCCCAGGCCGACGCCATCCGCGCCGCGCTCGCCGTGACGGTCGACGGCGAGCCCCTCTTCCGTACCGTCCAGTCCACGTACAACGTCCTGGAGACCTCGGCGGCTCCCGCCCTCGCCGAGGCGCACGACGCCGGGCTCACGGTGATCGTCAAGGAGGGCATGGCCAACGGCCGCCTGGCCGCCGAGCACGCGCCGGACGCGGTGCGGGCGATCGCGGAGGAGACGGGCCTCGGCGCCGACGCCGTCGCCCTCGCGCTGATCCTGCGGCAGCCCTGGGCCGGAGTCGTCCTCTCGGGCGCGGCCACCTCCGCCCAGCTCGCCTCGAACCTGCACGCGGCGGTCGTCGACCTGGACGAGGACCAGCTGACCCGCCTCGCGACGCTCGCGGAGGACCCGCACGCGTACTGGGAGCGGCGCGGGCAGCTGCCCTGGCACTGAGCACGGCAAAAGACTCAAGCGCCACAAAAGCTGGCAAAACGTGACGAGCGTGAGACTCGCATGCCCCTCATGAGACAAAGATGTCTCACATGGTGTACAGTTGTCTCATGGCCGTCGACCGTGACCACGTGCTGCGCAGCGCAGCCGCCCTGCTCACCCGCAAATCCACCGCCACCATGGACGAGGTCGCCAGGGCGGCCGGGATCAGCCGGGCCACGCTGCACCGCCAGTTCGCCGGACGGGACGCGCTCGTCCGGGCGCTGGAGGCACTCGGCATCGAGGAGTGCGAGGCGGCCTTGGAGGCCGCCCGCCTCGACGAGGGCACCGCTCAGGAGGCCCTGCGCCGCCTGGTGAAGGAGCTCGAACGAGTGGCCGGGCTGCTTGCCTTCCTCTACACCGAGAACCAACTGTTCGAGGGCGAGGGGCAGAACGAGGGCTGGGCCCGGCTCGATGCCCGGATGGCCGCCCTGTTCCGGCGCGGCCAGGAGGGCGGCGAGTTCCGCATCGACCTCAGCCCCGCCTGGCTCACCGAAGCGCTCTACGGGCTGATGGCCTCGGGTGCGTGGGCCGTGACCGAGGGCCGCGTCGCCGCCAAGGACTTCCACTACATGATCGTCGAGCTGTTGCTCGGCGGCGCACTACGGAGAGAGTGATCATGACCAGCACCCTGCAGCCGGCGTTGACGGCGGAGGTGGAGAAGCGTCCGGGCCGTTGGCTCGCGCTCTGCGTCCTCGTCCTCGCCGTGCTGTTGGTGGCCGTCGACGCGACCGTGCTCGGTCTCGCGACCCCTTACATCAGCGAGGACCTGAAGCCCTCCGGCACCCAGCTCCTGTGGATCGGTGACGTCTACTCGTTCGTCATCGCCGGTCTGCTCGTCTCCATGGGCAGCCTCGGCGACCGTATCGGCCGCAAGAAGCTGCTGCTGATGGGTGCCACGGCGTTCGGCGCGATATCCGTGCTCAACGCGTACGCGACGACCCCGGAGATGATGATCCTGGCGCGGGCGCTGCTCGGAGTCGCGGGCGCGACCCTGATGCCCGCCACGCTCGCCCTCATCCGCAACCTCTTCCACGACCCGCGCGAGCGCAGCCTCGCCATCGGCATCTGGGGCGCCACGGCCTCCGCCGGTACGGCGGTCGGGCCCGTCGTCGGTGGCTTCCTGCTCGAACACTTCTGGTGGGGTTCGGTCTTCCTCATCAACGTGCCCGTGATGCTGATCCTCGTCCCCGTCGGCATCAAGCTGCTGCCCGAGTCCCGCAACCCGAACCCCGGCCCCTGGGACCTGGCCAGCGTCGTGCTCTCCCTCGTCGGCATGATCGGCATCGTGTACGCGGTGAAGGAGGCCGCCACGCACGGGTTCACCTGGGAGCCGATGGCCGTCGGCGTGCTCGGTGCCGGGGCCCTCCACGGCTTCGTGCGCCGTCAACTCGCGATGCCCGTACCGCTGCTGGACATGCGGCTGTTTCGCAACCGAGGCTTCTCGGCGGCGGTGCTCGCCGATCTGCTGACCGTCTTCGGCCTGTCCGGACTGGTCTTCTTCCTGTCCCAGTACCTGCAACTCGTCCAGGGCAGGCCGCCGTTCCAGGCGGGGCTCGCCGAACTGCCCGCCGCCATCGGCGCGGTGGGAGCGGGTCTGATCGCGGGCTCGGTCGCGCGCCGCTACTCGGTCCGTGCCGTGGTCTCCGGTGGTCTCGCCGCCGTGGGCCTCGCGCTCGGTGTGCTCACCCTGTTGAACCAGTCCACCGGGTACTCGGTGCTCGGCTCGGCGCTCCTGATCGTGGGCGTCGGCGCCGGCTTCTCGTTCACCGTCACCGCCGACGTGATCCTCTCCAGCGTGCCCAAGGAGCAGGCCGGCGCCGCGTCCGCGGTCTCCGAGACGGCGTACGAGCTCGGCGCCGCCCTCGGTATCGCCCTGCTCGGCTCCATCGTCACCGGCGTCTACGCGGGCTTCACCGGCCCCGCGGGCACCCCGGCCGGGGCCCACGAGTCCCTGGGCGGCGCGGTGGAGGCGGCGGCAACCCTGCCGACCCACGCCTCGGAGGCCCTGCTGACCGCGGCCCGCACATCCTTCGTGGACGGCCTGGCACTGGCGTCCGGCATCGGAGCGGCGGTACTGCTCGCCACGGCGGCAGCGGCATGGTTCCTGCTGAAAGGCCAGAAACTCGAAAACGCAGGTGAGGAGACGCCCCGATAGGGGCGCGGGGCTGTGACATTGTGCGGCTCCGCCGCGTGGGCGCGACCAGCCACACCCCACCCGCACCCGAACAACAAACGGCTACGCGGCCTTCGCCTTCGTGGCGTACATGTCCACGTACTCCTGCCCCGACAACCGCATGACCTCGGTCATCACGGAGTCGGTCACGGCCCGCAGCACATACCGGTCACGGTCCATGCCTTCGTACCGCGAGAACTCCATCGCCTCACCGAAGCGGACCGTGACGCGGCCCGGCCGCGGCATCCCCGCACCGCCGGGCTGCAGCTTGTCCGTGCCGATCATCGCGAACGGGACGACCGGGGCGCCGGTCATCAGGGTGAGGCGGGCGATACCGGTGCGGCCGCGGTAGAGCCGGCCGTCGGGGGAGCGGGTGCCCTCCGGGTAGATGCCGAAGACCTTGCCCTCCTCCAGAATGCGACGGCCCGTCATCAGCGCCGCGACACCACCGTTGGCGCCGTCCCGGTCCACCGGGATCATGCCGACGCCGGTGAAGAACCAGGCCATGAGGCGGCCCTTGAACCCCTTGCCGGTGACGTACTCGTCCTTGCCGATGAACAGCACCTGCCGGTCGCAGACCAGGGGCAGGATCATCGAGTCGATGAACGTGAGGTGGTTGCCGGCGAGGATGACCGGACCGTCGCCCGGGATGTGCTCCACGCCTTCCACCCGTGGGCGGAACATCAGGCGCATGATCGGTCCGAGCACTGCCTTGATGAGCGCGAAGCGGGACAAGGGGCCCTCCGGTGTCAAGGGATCGGTATGAAGTATGTGCAGGTGAGGACGATACTCGCGGCCCCCCGGTGATTGCACATCGGGTTCACCGACTGGATACGGACTGTTGACCAATGTTTACCTGAGGTGGCGGGCTGTTGCGCGTTCGTCACACGGACGGAAGCATGTGACGTATCTCGCGGCGGCTTCGGCCGCCACGCCGAACGGGTCGCACGGTTTGATCGGGGTCGCACGTCTTGCCCGGGTCGAGCGGATTGAACGGGGGATCGTGGGATACATGATCGTGGCGCTCGCCGCCTTGGTCCTGATCGTCGGGGGTGCCGCAGTCGTCCTGATCCGCAGGGACCGCCGCCGCGTCCATGGCAGCCCCGACTCGGCGCGGATCGAGGCGCAGGCGACCAGGGTCCTGCGCGACGCCCGCCGCCGCGCCCACGCGGCCCAGCATGTCAGCGACTCAGGGGCCGTCGGCGCCGCCCGGGACCGGGACCCCGGAACCGGGAACCTCCGATCGCGTACCCGGACCGCGTACCCACCCCCGTCACCCTGAAACTGACGAGCCGTCAGCCCTGTGTTCCGTACGACTGTTCCGTACGTCATCCAGCGGAACCCACGTGTTCCGCCACAGGTCTCCCTCCCGTCACGGAAGGGAACCTACGATCGACGCGCTTTGACAGGTACGGGGCGGTACGGCGGGAGGAGCGCTCATGGGGATGCAGGGGACGCACGGGACACAGGGCATACCGGAGTCGCGGGAGCCGAACGGGCAGGACCGGGGCACGGCGCGACGCACGCTGCTCGGGGCCGCGGTGCTCGGCGCGGGCGGAGCGGTCCTCGGGCTGCCGGGTGCGGCGAGAGCGGACGAGCGGCACGCGAGCGGCGGGCACGGCGGCTACAAGAGCCTGCCGAAGCCGACCGTCATCGGGCACCGGGGCGCCAGCGGCTACCGGCCCGAGCACACCTTCGGCTCGTACCAGCTGGCCCTCGACATGGGCGCCGACGTCGTCGAGGCCGGTGACCTGGTGCCCGCCAAGGACGGCCACCTCGTCTGCCGGCACGAACCGGAGATCGGCGGCACCACCGACGTCTCGGCGCACCCCGAGTTCGCCGACCGCAAGACCACCAAGACCCTCGACGGCATCCCCACCACGGGCTGGTTCACCGAGGACTTCACCCTCGCCGAGCTGAAGACCCTGCGGGCCGTCGAGCGCATCCCCGCCAACCGCCCGCACAACACGCTCTACAACGGCCGCTGGGAGATCCCCACCTTCGAAGAGGTGCTCCACTGGCAGGACGAGCAGACCCGTAAGCGCGGCAAGCAGGTCTGGATCTACCCCGAGACCAAGCACCCCACCTACTTCCGGGCGCTGGGCCTCGGCCTGGAGGAGCGCCTCGCCAAGGTGCTCCGCAAGCACGGCAAGGACAAGAAGAACTCGCCGGTCATCATCCAGTCCTTCGAGCCGACCAGCATCCAGCGCCTGGACAAGCTGGTCGACAACCCGCTCGTCGTGCTGCTCTCCGCCGCGAACACCCGCCCCTGGGACTTCGTCACGACGGGTGACCCGCGTACCGTCGCCGACCTCGTCAAGCCCGAGGGCCTGCAGTGGATCGCCTCGTACGCGCAGGGCATCGGCCCCACGCTCGACCTGGTCATCCCCAAGGACGCGAACGGCGCCCTCACCACGCCGACCACGCTGGTCGCCGACGCGCACCGCGTGGGTCTGATCCTGCACCCGTACACCATGCGCAACGAGAACACCTTCCTGCCCGCGAACTTCCGGCAGGGCACCGACCCGAACGCCTACGGCGACGCCTTCGGCGCCTTCAAGACCTACTTCGCCACGGGCATCGACGGTGTCTTCTCGGACAACGCGGACACCGCGCTGCTCGCTCGCGAGGACTTCGTCAACGGATGATCCACCCACCCCGATGGGGTGACACTCGCCCGCCCCGGCAACCCCGTGCCGGGGCGGCGGCGTCCCGCCGCATATGACCCACGAGATGGTTTCCACCCTGCGTCCGCTGCTCGCCGCCGAGGCCTCGGCGGAAGGCTTTGCGTCCGGGACCGAACCGAGCGACCTCGAACAGGCCGTCTGGCTGCGCCTCCTGGAGCGCCTCGACTCGGACGGGCCGCCCGTCGACCCGCAGGGCTGGTTGCGCCGCGCCGTGCGCTCCGAGGTCCGCCGCACCCGCCGTACGGCCCGGTACGAACGGCCGTACGTCTCCGAGCCCGCCGACGAGAGCGGGCCGGACCCCGAACAGCAGGTGATGACCGCCGACAGCCGGCGCGCCCTGCACGACGCGGTCCGTCGGCTGCCGGGTCGCTGCCCCAGCCTGATGGCGGCACTGCTCTCCCCGAAGGACCTCACCTATCGGGAGATCGCAGGCGAGTTGGGTATCTCACAGGGCAGTCTGGGTCCGGAACGTTCCAGATGCCTGGGATGTCTGCGTCGCTTGCTCTCCCCGGTGGTTGCGGCCCGCGAACGGCGGGGATAGGAGTGGGGGACGACCGGTGGAACAGGTGAGCGGGAGGCATGCACACATGGGCATGAGCGTGACCATCTCGGCGGCGACCGAGCAGGACGCAGAGCAGATCCTCAAGCTGCAGTACCTCTGCTACCAGAGCGAGGCCGAGCTGTACGGGGACTACGGCATCGAGCCGCTGACGCAGCCGCTCGACTCCCTCAGGGCAGAGCTGGCGGGCGGTACGGTCCTGGTGGCCAGGCTGGGCGAAGAGGTGGTGGCCTCGGTCCGCGGAGCCGTGGACCCGGACGGCACGGCCCGCATCAACAAGCTCATCGTCCACCCGCGCATGCAGCGCCACGGTCTGGGCGGGCGGCTGCTCGGCGCGATCGAGGCCAAGCTCGCAACGGACGGCGCGGCCAAGTCCTTCCAGCTCTTCACCGGCCACCGCAGCGACCGCAACCTGCGGATGTACCGCAAGCACGGCTATGCGCAGGTCTCCACGGAGCGTGTCGACGAGCGGCTCACCCTGGTGACCCTGCAGAAGGGCGCCGACGCGGGCGCGTTCGTGGCCAGCGCCTGACCAGCGTCCGTGCTCAGGTCCCGTGCTCAGGTCCCGTGCTCAGGGCCCGAGTTCCGGGCCCGAGCTACGCCGACCGGTCGGCCGTGCGCGCCTTGCGCAGCCAGTACATGGCCGACAGCGGCAGCAGCACCGGGATGAACAGATAGCCGATCCCGTAGTCCGACCACACGGTGGCGTCGGGGAAGGCGGACGGCTCGACCAGCGTCCAGGTCCCGACGGTCAGCACGCCCACGAGCTCGGCGGCGCAGCACACCAGCGCCGCCCTGCGGGCCGTTTCACCGCCGCGCACGAGTGAGTACGTGATGAAGCCGTAGACGAGGCCCGCGACCGCCGACAGCGAGTAGGCGAGCGGGGCCTTGTCGAACTCCGTCGAGATCTGGACGGCGGAACGCGACACGGCGCCGACGACCATCACGCCATACAGCCAGAGCAGCAGCATGCCTGGGCCGCTGATCAGCCGGGTGCGCTTCTTCTCCGGGTTCTCCCGCCTCTCCTGATTCTCCTGAGGCGCGGTCCCGTTCTCGTCCGTGGCCGTCATCTCAGCCTCCCCAGATGTCATAGAGCCGCACCTCCAGTACGGCGAGGACGACACCGCCGGCCGCCACCGTGATCGATCCCCAGCGGGTGCGCTCCGCCAGCGACATGAAGCCCGCGGCCGGAATGCACGCGAAGGCACCGAGCAGATACGCCACGAAGATGGTCGTGCCCTGGTCGGGCTTCTGTCCGCGCGCCAGCTGGACGATTCCGACCACCAGCTGGATCAGGGCGAGCAGCGTCACCACGGCCATGCCGATGAAGTGCCAGTCCTTGGTGGGCTGATCACGGTAGGCGGCCCAGCCGCACCAGGCGGCGAGCGCGAGCGCGGCGACGGCGGTCGCGACCGTCAGGGCATCAAGCATGCCGTGACCCTATTACGGGCCAAAAGGCCCGATGCCCTCGCCCCCGGGCTGCCCCGTAGGGTCGAGAGCATGAAGATCCACGCTGATGCCCTGCTGTTCGACAACGACGGGACGCTCGTCTCATCCCTCGAGTCGGTGAACCGGTGCTGGACACGATGGGCGCGCGAGTACGGGATCACCGCGGAGGACTTCGCCCGGATCGAACTGCACGGCCGCCCCGCCGTCGAGATAGCCGCCGACCTGCTGCCCGCCGACCTCGTCCCCGAGGCGCTCGCGCGCATCGAACTGCTGGAGGTCGAGGACGTCCCCGGCGGCGTCGTCCTGCTCCCCGGCACCGCCGCGTTCCTCGACTCGCTGCCGGCCGACCGCTGGGCCGTCGTCACCTCCGCCACCCGGCGACTGGCCGAGGCCCGGCTCGCCGAGGTCGGTATCCGGCCCAAGACGCTGATCTCCGCCGACGACATCACCCGCGGCAAGCCCGACCCCGAGCCCTACCTTCTCGCCGCCCGTGAACTGGGCGTCGACCCGGCCCGTTGCGTCGTCTTCGAGGACGCCCCGGCGGGCCTGCAGGCAGGCCGCGCCGCCGGGATGACCACCGTGGCGTTGGCCACAACCCACGAGGCGTCCGAGCTGGACGCGGACCTCGTGGTGAAGGACCTCTCGGCCCTGTCCGCGCTGGTCACCGGCGGCGGAGTGGAGATCTCCACCCGCGGCTGAGAGGTGTCCACCGCTGTCCGTAATACGGACAGCGGTTCTGGGCCCCGCCTGTACGTCTGCTTTACTTGATCCCATGACCACGACGAGCAGCCGCATCCTTGCGACCGAGGCGACCATGACGCCCGGTGCTCGTTGTATGTGTCGAATGTGCGCCTTCTAGAGGGCCCCTGCACCACCGCCCCGTCTCGCGCCCCGAAGCGAGACCGCCGCGCCCTGTCCGTACCCCGTACGTGAGCGGCGCCGCTCCGCGCGCATGTTCTCCCTCTGGATTCATCCGGTTCCATCGCCACCGCGAGAACCGTGTCGCGTTCCCGACCGAATGCACCCGTGCCGGCGCACACCCGCGCCCCGCACTCGACAGTGACGGAAACCCCAGTGATCACGACAACGGGCCTCACCAAGGTCTACCGCTCGCGCGGCCGTGAAGTGACCGCCCTCGACGGCGTCGATCTGCACGTCCGCGAAGGCGAGGTGTACGGCGTCATCGGCCAGTCCGGCGCCGGCAAGTCCTCCCTCATCCGCTGCGTCAACCTCCTGGAGCGTCCCACCGCCGGCACGGTCACCGTCGCCGGACAGGACCTCACCGCGCTCGTCGGCCGCGGCCCGCGCGCGGGCAAGGAACTCCGCCAGGCCCGCAGCCGTATCGGCATGGTCTTCCAGCACTTCAACCTGCTGTCCTCGCGCACCGTGCAGGACAACGTCGAGCTGCCGCTCGAAATCCTTGGCCTGTCGGGGAAGGAACGTTCCTCCAAGGCGCTCGGGCTGCTCGACCTGGTCGGTCTCTCCGACAAGGCCAAGGCCTACCCGGCCCAGCTCTCCGGCGGCCAGAAGCAGCGCGTCGGCATCGCCCGCGCCCTGGCCGGTGACCCCAAGGTGCTGCTCTCCGACGAGGCCACCAGTGCCCTCGACCCCGAGACCACCCGCTCCATCCTCCAGCTGCTGCGCGACCTGAACCGGCAGTTGGGCCTGACCGTCCTGCTCATCACCCACGAGATGGACGTCGTCAAGACGATCTGCGACTCGGCCGCGCTCATGGAGAAGGGCCGCATCGTCGAGTCCGGCACCGTCAGCGAGCTGCTCGCGACCCCCGGTTCCGAACTCGCCGAGGCGCTCTTCCCGGTGAGCGGCGAGCCGTCCGGCGACGACCGCACCGTCATCGACGTCACCTTCCACGGCGAGGCCGCCACCCAGCCCGTCATCTCGCAGCTCTCGCGCACGTACAACATCGACATCTCGATCCTCGGCGCCGCGATGGACACCGTCGCAGGCAAGCAGGTCGGCCGGATGCGCATCGAACTGCCCGGCCGCTACGAGGAGAACGTCGTGCCGATCGGGTTCCTGCGCGAGCAGGGTCTGCAGATCGACATCCAGGGCCAGCAGCCCGTACTCGTGAAGGACGGCGCCAAGTGACCTGGTCGGAGATGCAGCCCCTGCTGTCCCAGGCGTGTTGGGACACGCTCTACATGGTCGGCTGGTCCACGCTGATCGCGATCGTCGGCGGTCTGCCGCTCGGTGTTCTGCTCGTCCTGACCGACCGCGGCGGACTCCTGCAGAACGTCGTCGTGAACAAGGTCATCGGGCAGGTCGTGAACATCGCCCGCTCGCTGCCGTTCATCATCCTGATGGTCGCGCTGATGAACTTCACGCGCACGATCACGGGAACGACCATCGGACGCGAGGCGGCGATCGTGCCGCTCGCCGTCGGCGCGATCCCCTTCTTCGCGCGCCTGGTCGAGACGGCGGTCCGCGAAGTGGACGGCGGTCTCGTCGAGGCTGTGCAGTCGATGGGCGGCAACACCTGGACCGTCGTGCGCAAGGTGCTCGTACCGGAGTCGCTGCCGTCGCTGATCTCCTCCGCGACCACCACGATCGTCGCCCTCATCGGCTACTCCGCGATGGCCGGCACGGTCGGCGCCGGCGGGCTCGGCGACATCGCCATCCGCTACGGCTACCAGCGCTTCGAGACCGGACTGATGTGGATCACCGTGGCGATCCTCGCGGTCGTCATCTCGCTCATCCAGTTCGCCGGCGACTACGCGGCCCGCACCCTGCACCGGCGCGGCGGCCACTCCGGCGCCGCCCCGAAGCTGCGGTTGCTGAAGGCCAAGGAGCCCGCCACCGCGGAGGTCGGCAAGGTCGCCTGAGACCGCCCGAACACCCCCTTCTGGTTCTCCCCCCACCCGCAGATTTCCCCGTAACCACCCACCACGGGGTCGCTCTACCCTTAAGGAAAGGCACTTTTCGTGCGTAACACCGCCAAAATCACCACCGCAGTCCTCGCCGCCGGAGCCCTCACCCTCGGCCTCTCCGCCTGCGGCTCGGACAAGAGCAGCAGCGCCTCCGACACCAGCGGTCCGCTGGTCGTGGCCGCGAGCCCCACCCCGCACGCCGAGATCCTCGACTACATCAAGGACAACCTGGCGAAGAAGGCCGGCCTCGACCTGCAGGTCAAGGAGTTCACGGACTACGTCACGCCGAACACGGCGACCGAGGACGGGTCCGTCGGCGCCAACTACTTCCAGAACCAGCCGTACCTCGACGACTTCAACAAGAAGAACGGCACCCACATCGTGCCCGTCGTCACGGTCCACCTGGAACCGCTCGGTCTCTACTCCCACAAGATCAAGAAGACCGACGAGCTCAAGAGCGGTGCGACGGTCGCCGTCCCGAACGACACGGTCAACGAGGCACGGGCGCTCAAGCTGCTCGCCTCCAAGGGACTCATCACGCTCAAGGACGGCGCGGGCAACAGCGCGACCACCCAGGACATCGCGAAGAACCCGAAGAACCTCAAGTTCAAGGAGCTGGAGGCGGCCCAGACCCCGCGCTCCCTGGACGACGTCGACGCCGCGGTGATCAACGGCAACTACGCCATCTCCTCCGGCCTCAAGCCGGCCAAGGAGGCGCTCTTCCTGGAGTCCGCGACGAACAACCCCTACGGCAACTTCCTCGCCGTCAAGAAGGGCAACGAGAGCGACCCGCGGGTGAAGAAGCTCGCCAAGCTCCTCACCTCGCCCGAGGTCAAGAAGTTCATCGAGGACAAGTACGCCGGTTCGGTCATCCCGTCGTTCTAGTTTCGGTCATCCCGTCGTTCCGGCCGGGTCACCGTACGGGGTCCACTCCATCACGCGGAGTGGACCCCGTGGTGCAGTTCGGTGGCCTCATGCTGCATGCTGGGCAGTTCAGCGGGCCCGAAGGATCCGAGGGCCCGACGTCCCCGACGGTTACGGAGCGGCGCATGACCAGCACCTTCCCCGACATCTCCATCAGCACGGAGCGGTTGGTCCTGCGCGCGCTCGACGAGGACGACATCCCCTCCCTGGCCGCGATGATGAACGACGAGCAGGTCGGGGCCTGGACCGACGTGCCCCAGCCCTATACCGAGGACAGGGCCCGCACCTGGATCACCGAGTACGCGCCCGCCGAACGCGCGGCGGGCCGGGGACTCGACCTCGCCGTCACCGAGTTCCTCACCCAGCGCCTGGTCGGCATCGTGCAGCTCGCCAAGACCGACTGGCATGTGCGCTCCACCGAACTGTCGTACGTCATCGCTCCCTGGGCCCGCGGCGAGGGCTACGCCTCCGAGGCGGCGCTCGCCACCGCCCGATGGCTCTTCCGCGACCAGAAGTTCGAGCGCATCGAACTGCGCACGGCGGCCGACAACACCGCCTCCCAGCAGGTCGCCCAGAAGATCGGCTGCATCAGCGAGGGCGTCCTGCGCAACGCCTGTATAGCGCACACCCGCACCGAGGACGGGCGCTGGGTGGACGTGCGCACCGACTTCATCGTCTGGAGCCTCCTCCCGGAGGACCTCGACGGAGTCGGCGACCAGCTCGCCGACACGGGTGGTTTCACGTCGTTCTCCGACTGGAACTGAACCGGCGGGATTCCCCGCGCCGAAGCCGGGGGACGTCCCGCACGGCGTTCCGAAGAACCGCTCCCACCCGGCAGATATCTGTGCGCCCGCACCCAGCGACACCAGGTACCCTCACGGAGCCCGCCCGCGGGCTGCCCACCGACGACCTGCGAAAACCCTCTGGAGACTGACGACGATGGCCGACCGGGTCACGGTGATCGGCTGGGACGGCTCGCCCTTGACCGCCGCGGCGCGCTCCGCCCTCGGCGCGGCCACCCTGGTGGCCGGAGCGGCGCACCACCTGGCGCTCCCCGAGGTACCCCGGGCCGCCGAACGCATCCGCCTCGGCAGCGTCTCCCTCGCCGCCCGCCGTATCGCGGGCCACCGCGGCAGCGCCGTCGTCCTCGCCGACGGCGACCCCGGCTTCTTCGGAGTCGTACGCACCCTGCGCGCCCCCGAGTTCGGCCTGGAAGTCGAAGTCGTGCCCGCCGTCTCCTCGGTGGCCGCCGCCTTCGCCCGCGCCGGCATGCCCTGGGACGACGCACAGGTGGTCGTGGCGCACCGCCGCACCCTGCGCCGCGCGGTGAACGTCTGCCGCGCCCACACCAAGGTCGCCGTCCTCACCTCGCCCGGCGCCGGACCCGCCGAACTCGGCCTGCTCCTCGAAGGAGTCCACCGCACCTTCGTCATCTGCGAGGAACTCGGCACCGCGAGCGAGCGGGTCACCATCCTCACCTCCGACAAGGCCGCCGACCACACCTGGCGCGACCCCAACGTCGTCATCGTCATCGGCGGCTTCGTGGCCGCGGCCGAGGACGGCGGCTGGATCGCCGGACGCGACCCGGGCACCGGACCGCGCGGCTGGGCGCTGCCCGCCCAGGCGTACGGCGGCGCACTGGGCGAAGGCGAAACGGATCTGCTGCGCGCCGCCCAACTCGCCCGGCTGGGCCCGCGGGTCGGAGACCTCGTGTGGGACATCGGCTCCGGCAGCGGCGCCTTCGCCACCGAGGCGGCGCGCACCGGCGCGGCGGTCATCGCCGTCGACCGCAACCCCGGCTCCTGCGCCCGCACCGAGGACTCCGCCCGCCGCTACGGCGTCCAGATGCAGATCGTGCACGGGACCGCTCCGCACGTCCTGGAGAACCTCCCCGAACCCGATGTCGTACGCGTCGGCGGCGGGGGAGTGCAGGTCGTCTCGGCCGTCGCCGACCGCCGTCCGCAGCGCATCGTGACGCACGCGGCGACCCGGGACGCGGCCGAACTCGTGGGCCGCGATCTGACCGAGCACGGATATCAGGTCGAATGCGCCCTCATCCAGTCCGTCGAACTCGACACAAGGGCCTGGACGGAGACCGAGCGGAGCGTCGCGTTCCTGCTCACAGGCCGTCTGCCCGATCGCAACCCGTGATCCTGTTGTCGTACTGCGCGCGGTAGGCTGGCCGATCGTTGTACCGCTCCCGGATGATCGGCCTTTCGTGGGCCAATGTCCGGAAAACGCGCCCGTTTTGAGGCGAGTGTGGTACGGCAGAACCGGAGGACGCGCAACGTGGCGCAGTCCACAGCGGGCCGTCGCGGATCAAGCTGTCGCGAGGGTCGGACGACCGGGACAATGCCAGTTAATGGCTTTGTCGTCTTTGTTGGCCGGTCGTTCGTGCCGCTGGGCGCGCACGCTCGTTCTTCACTGCGGGGCGGTCGGTGCGCCGTTCCGGGCGAGCAGGACTTGGAAGCACTAACCGATGGGCGAGGGGTACGCATGACCGACACCGGCCAGGTCCCGGGCGAGGGACTGCCGGAGAACGCAGGCATGGTGGAGCAGCCGGGCGTCCCCGCCCCGGGCGTGTACACCTTCCTCGACCCCTCCGGGAACCCCGCCGAGGACGACGACCTGCTTCTCATGCCAGGCGCACAGGGAGCGTGGGGCAACGAGGTGGCCCCGCCGCCCCCGCAGCCCCTCGTCCAGGAACAGCCTCTCGTCCATGAGCCGGGTCCGCACGAGATGGCCGGCCGGGACAGCGGTTCACTCGACCTCAGTGGCGTCCGTGTACCCGGCCCCGCGGCCGCCCCGCAGCCGACGGCGCCGCGCCGCCCGCTGCACCTCGGCCCGCCGACTCCGGACGGCTCCGCGAGCCCGGTGCGCTCGCTCGCCGACCGCGGCCCCGCCGCCGCGCCCGTTGCCACCCCGATGAACCCCGTGGCTCCCCCGACTCCGGTAAGGCACGCGGGTCCCCCGACCGCCGGTCCCGAGTACCTCGACGTACCGCAGCTCTCCGAGATCCCGCCGCAGGGCGCGGTGCCGTGGGGAGCGCCGCCGGTGGGTCCCGAGGGGACGGCCGCAGAAACGGTCGTCCCGTCGGCAGTCCAGGGCCCGGAGGCCGGAGTGGTCGCCGAGGCGGTGACGGTGCCGGAGGCGGCGCCGGTCGCGGAGGTTGCCGAGGCCGTCGAGGCCGCGGAATTCGCCCCGGTTCCCCAGCTTGCGGAGGCGGTCGAGGCGGTCGGGTCTCAGGAACTCGCGCAGGTGCCCCAGGCCCCGGAGACCGCCCACACGCCCGAGGCGTTGGAGGGCCACTTCGTCCAGCAGGCCGTGGAGGCCGAGCCGAGCCCCGAGGCCGAGCCGAGCTTTGAGGCCGAGCCGAGTCTCGAGGCCGAGCCGAGCTTTGAGGCCGTGTCGAGCTTTGAGGCGGCGCCGGGCTCTGAGGCCGCGCCCGCGCCGGACGGCTTCCCGGCCCCCGAGGCCCCGGAGGCGACTCCCGCTTCGACGCCCTTCCCGGTCGCCCAGGACCTCCCGCACGCGGCGCCGACCGTGGACGACACCGCCGGGCACCTTGCCGGCACCCCGGCACAGGCTTCCGAGGCGGGCGAGTCCTTGGCTGCCGAGCAGGTGCTCCAGCCCGCGCAGGACCCGCAGTCGACGCCCGCGGCCGAGCCGGGGACCACCGAACAGGCTCCCCAACTCGCGGACCAGGCCGCCCACCTCGCCGAGCCCGCCGCCCAGGCGGTGGACCAGGCGCCCCAGTTCCCGGCCCAGGACGCCCAGTTCCCGGAAGCCGGTGTCCATATCCCGGAACCCGTGGTCCAGTTGGCGGACGCCGGCGTGGAGCTCGCGGAGGCCGCGCAGCCCGAGTTCGCCCCGGAGCCCCTCGTGGTGTCCGCCGCTCAGGCAGCCGCCGAGGCGCAGGCGCAGGTGGCGCGCGCCGCGCACGACTCGTACGGACAGGCGGTCCCAGGCGTCGAGGCCTTCCCGGTCCAGGCCGCGCAGTTCGCGGCCCCCGCCGCGGCCCACGCCGCGTTCGCCGAGGTCGGTGCCGGTGCACCGGTCGGTGTCGCCGCCCACGCACAGGCGCCGCACGCGGCCACGAACCAGTCGCACGGCGAGCACCACCCCGGCGACACGGCAGGCGCACCCGGATTCCAGGGCGCCCCCCTGGATTCCGCCGCGGACCAGCCCCTCGGCCAGTTCGTGCCCGTCGAGGGCACGGTGCCGACGACCCCGCACCTCGCCCCGACCCCGCCGCACGCCATGACCGTGCCGCCGCTGCCCACGGAGGAGCGGCCCCCGGCCGAAGAGCCCCCGGCCCTGGTGGAGGCCGTGCCGGCGGAGAGCCAGGAGGCTCACCCCGCCCCTCCCGCCGAGGCGGAGCCCGCCATCGAGGCGCCCCTCGCCCCGGTTCCCGCGCCCCGCGAGGCCGAAGCCGAGACACCCCCCGTACCGGAGCCGTTCGAGGCGGACCCGGAGCCCGTAGTAGTCGCACAGCAAGCGGACGACCTGGACACCCAGGTCGCCGACCAGGAAGAGAGCCCGGCCGCAGTGGAAGACGTACGAGAGTCCACCGGCCCGGCGGCCCCCGGCTACGACGACGCCGAGCGCGAGGCCGTGCTGCGCGTGATGCGCGAGCGCCGCGACATCCGCAACGGCTTCCGCAGCGACCCGATCCCGCACGACGTGCTGCTGCGGGTCCTGGAGGCCGCGCACACCGCGCCGTCCGTCGGTCACTCCCAGCCCTGGGACTTCGTCGTCATCCGCTCCGCCGAGACCCGGCGCACGATGCACGAACTGGCCGCCCGTCAGCGCGAGGCGTACGCCAAGTCGCTGCCCAAGGGGCGCGCGAAGCAGTTCAAGGAACTGAAGATCGAGGCCATCCTCGACACGCCGGTGAACATCGTCGTCACCGCCGACCCGACCCGCGGCGGCCGTCACACCCTGGGCCGTCACACCCAGCCCCAGATGGCCCCGTACTCCTCCGCGCTCGCGGTCCAGAACCTGTGGCTCGCGGCCCGCGCCGAGGGCCTCGGCGTCGGCTGGGTCAGCTTCTTCGACGAGCGCGAGATGGTCCGCGCCCTCGGCCTGCCCGAGCACCTGGACGTGGTGGCGTACCTCTGCGTCGGCTACGTCGACGAGTTCCCCGAGGAGCCCGAGCTGATGCAGGCCGGCTGGTCCAAGCGCCGCCCGCTGTCCTGGGTCGTGCACGAGGAGACGTACGGCCGTCGCGCGCTGCCCGGTGAGGAGCCGCACGACCTGCTCGCCGAGACGGTCTCCAACATCCGCCCGCTGGACGCGAAGGCGCTCGGCGAGGCGTGGGAGCGCCAGAAGCGGATGACCAAGCCCGCGGGCGCGCTCGGCATGCTGGAGATCATCTCCGCGCAGCTGTCCGGCCTGTCACGGATGTGCCCGCCGCCGATCCCGGAGCCCGCCGCCGTCGCGATCTTCGCGGGCGACCACGGCGTGCACGCCCAGGGCGTCACCCCCTGGCCGCAGGAGGTCACCGGCCAGATGGTGGCCAACTTCCTGGGTGGCGGCGCGGTCTGCAACGCCTTCGCCAACCAGGTGGGCGCCGAGGTCTGCGTCATCGACGTGGGCGTCGCCTCCGACCTCCCCGCGACCCCGGGTCTCCTCCCGCGCAAGGTCCGCGCGGGCACCGCCGACATGACGACCGGCCCCGCGATGACCCGCGAAGAGGTCACGGCCGCCATCGAGGTGGGCATCGAGACGGCCCGCGACCTCGTGGCGGCCGGCAACAAGGCCCTGCTGACCGGCGAGATGGGCATCGCCAACACGACGGCGTCGGCGGCCCTGATCTCCGTCTTCACGGACACCGACCCGTCCGAGGTGACGGGCCGCGGCACCGGCATCAACGACGAGACCCTCGCCCGCAAGACCGAGGTCGTGCGCCGTGCCATCGAACTCCACCAGCCGGACCCGGCCGACCCCATCGGCGTCCTCGCCGCGATCGGCGGCCTCGAACACGCCGCCATGGTGGGCCTGCTCCTCGGCGGCGCCTCCCTGCGTACGCCGGTGATCCTGGACGGCGTCAGCGCCGGCGCCGCCGCCCTCGTGGCCCGTGCCATCGCGCCCGAGGTCCTCGCGGCCTGCATCGCGGGCCACCGCAGCGCCGAGCCCGGCCACGTCGCCGCCCTGAACAAGCTGGGCCTGCGCCCCCTGGTCGACCTGGACCTGCGCCTCGGCGAGGGCACGGGCGCCCTGCTGGCCCTGCCGGTGGTCCAGAGCGCGGCGAGGGCGATGCACGAGGTGGCGACGTTCGACTCCGCAGGGGTCACCGAGAAGTAGACCGACGACGCGCCCGCTTGCGCGGGGGCCCGGGGGCCAGCCCCTCACGCGGCGAAGCCGCACAGTGTCACTGCCGGGACGGGGCGGGCTTGGGGAAGGAGCCCCTCCCGCCCCCGCCGTATCGTGGACCCGCACCCAAAACAGCACGTCAAGGCCGCTCCAGCCGAGCGCAGCGGCCCCGTACGAGGAGCCGCACCTCCATGGCCGAAAACCCCGCCTACCCCGTAGGCCTCCGCCTCACCGGCCGCCGCGTAGTCGTCCTCGGCGGTGGCCAGGTCGCCCAGCGCCGCCTCCCGGCGCTCATCGCGGCAGGCGCGGACATCCACCTCGTGTCGCCCGAGGCCACCCCCTCCGTCGAGGCGATGGCGGACGCGGGCGAGATCACCTGGACGAGGCGCCCGTACGAGGACGGCGACCTCGCCGACGCCTGGTACGCCCTGATCGCGACCGGTGACCGGCAGGCGAACACGGACGCCTCCGCCGAGGCGGAGCGCCACCGCGTCTGGTGCGTCCGCTCCGACGACGCCGACGCGGCGACCGCCTGGACCCCGGCCACCGGCCACAGCGAGGGCGTCACGGTCGCCGTCCTCACCACGAACGCCAAGGGCCGCGACCCCCGCCACACCGCGGCGATCCGCGACGCGGTGGTCGAGGGCCTGCGCGACGGCACCCTGGTGGCCCCCCACCACCGCACCCGCACCCCTGGTGTCGCCCTGGTCGGCGGCGGTCCCGGCGACCCCGACCTGATCACGGTCCGCGGCCGACGACTGCTCGCCGAGGCCGACGTGGTCATCGCCGACCGTCTGGGCCCGCGCGACCTGCTCGCCGAACTCCCGCCGCACGTCGAGGTGATCGACGCGGCGAAGATCCCCTACGGCCGGTACATGGCCCAGGAGGCCATCAACAACGCGCTCATCGAGCACGCGAAGCAGGGCAAGTCGGTCGTCCGGCTCAAGGGCGGCGACCCGTTCGTCTTCGGTCGCGGCATGGAGGAGGCCCAGGCGCTCGCCGAGGCGGGCATCGTCTGCACGGTCGTCCCCGGCATCTCCAGTTCGATCTCGGTGCCGGGTGCGGCCGGAATCCCGGTCACCCACCGGGGTGCCGCACATGAGTTCACCGTGGTCAGCGGCCATGTCGCCCCTGACGACGAGCGATCCCTCGTCGACTGGTCGGCCCTCGCCCGACTGCGCGGCACGCTCGTCGTCCTCATGGGCGTCGACAAGATCGGCAGGATCGCCGAGACCCTGATCGCGCACGGCAAGCCGGCCGACACCCCGGTCGCCCTGGTCCAGGAGGGCACGACCGCCGCCCAGCGCCGCGTGGACGCGACCCTGGCCACGGTCGCCGAGGCCGTACGCACCGAGGACGTGAAGCCCCCGGCGGTGATCGTCATCGGCGAGGTCGTGAACGTGGGTGTGCACAGCCCGCCGAACGCTTCCGAGTAACCACCGGTAACCCAACCCGTGCCCAGCCGTTGGCACCGCACCCAGGACAAGGCAGTATCACCCTGTGGCCGATCTCATCACCGTTGAGAACCCCGACGACCCGCGCCTGCGTGACTACACGGGCCTGACCGACGTGGAGCTGCGCCGCAAGCGCGAACCCGTCGAGGGCCTGTTCATCGCCGAGGGCGAGAAGGTCATCAGACGCGCCAAGGACGCCGGGTACGAGATGCGCTCGATGCTCCTGTCCGCCAAGTGGGTCGACGTCATGCGCGATGTCATCGACGAGCTCCCGGCCCCGGTGTACGCGGTCAGCCCGGAGCTCGCCGAACAGGTGACCGGCTACCACGTGCACCGGGGCGCGCTCGCGTCCATGCAGCGCAAGCCGCTGCCGACGGCCGAGGAACTCCTGCGCTCCGCGCGCCGGGTGGTCGTCATGGAGGCGGTCAACGACCACACCAACATCGGCGCGATCTTCCGCTCCGCCGCGGCCCTCGGCATGGACGCGGTCCTGCTCTCCCCGGACTGCGCGGACCCGCTCTACCGCCGCTCCGTGAAGGTCTCGATGGGCGCGGTCTTCTCGGTCCCGTACGCCCGTCTCGAGACCTGGCCCAAGGGCCTGGAGACGGTCCGCGACGCCGGCTTCAACCTGCTCGCCCTCACCCCGGACGAGAAGGCGAGGTCCTTGGACGAGGCGGCCCCGCACCGGATGGACCGGGTCGCGCTGATGCTGGGCGCGGAGGGCGACGGCCTGTCCACGAAGGCCCTGATGGCGGCGGACGAATGGGTCCGCATCCCGATGGCCCACGGCGTCGACTCGCTCAACGTCGGCGCGGCGGCCGCTGTCGCCTTCTACGCGGTGGCGACGGGCCGCCCACAGTCGTAGGGCCTGCCGGCCTCAGCCGTCCTCGCTGATCCGGCTGCGGTACCGCTCGGCCATCAGATCACCGGGAGGCCGCGCGTACGACGACTGCTCCTGTCGTACGTCCTTGCGTGTGCCCCCGTCGTCCAGCCCGCGTGCCGGCCCCTGGCAGCCCTGCGCCGCCGCGATGCCCAGCGCGACGAGCAGCGTCACCACGACGAACACGAAGAGCCGCTGACGCAGCAGTCGCGGATTGGCCGGCCGCCGCCCGGTCCCCGTCGTCCGGGGTGCGGGACGCCCGGCGCCGCTGCGGGGCGCGGGCCTGCTGCCGGAGCGTCCGGTACTCCGGGCGGGCGCGGGTCGCGCACCCGACTGTGACGGCCGTGAGCCCCCGTTGGTGCCGCCCGTGCGCGGCGGCGGTGTGCCCTGCGGGCGGCGCTGGGTGGGCTGCTCGGCGTACTGCTCGGCGAGGCGCCCCGTCGGCCGGTCGGGATCATTGCGCTGCGCGGGCGGGCGGACGTCCGCCATGCCCTGCGCCTCGCGGGCCGCGATCTCCTTGAGCCGCAGGGAGAGTTGGAGCGTGCTGGGACGCTCCTCGGGGTCCTTGGCCAGACAAGCGCGGACGAGCGGAGCCAGCGCGTCCGGAACACCGTGCAGCTGCGGCTCCTCGTGCACCACCCGGTACAGCATCACTTCGGAACTGCCGTGCCCGAAGGGCGAGTCGTTGGTCGCCGCGTACGCCAGCGTGGCGCCGAGCGCGAACACGTCGGTGGCCGGGGTGACGGCGGCGCCGCGCACCTGCTCGGGCGCGAGGAACCCGGGCGAGCCGACCGCCGTACCGACGTGCGTCAGGGTGCTCGCCCCCGTCGCCCAGGCGATGCCGAAGTCGATGATCCGCGGCCCCTTCGGGGACAGCAGGATGTTGGACGGCTTGAGGTCCCGGTGCACGACACCGGCCTCGTGCACGGCGACGAGCCCCTCGGAGAGCGCGGCCCCGACGGCGGCCACGTCGGCGGCCGACATCGGGCCCTCCTCGGCGACCTTGTCGTGCAGCGAGGGCCCCGGCACGTACTGCGTGGCGAACCACGGCCGGTCCGCCTCGAGATCGGCGGCCACGAGCCGCGCCGTGCAGCCGCCCCTGATCCGCCGGGCCGCCGAGACCTCGCGGGCGAACCGTGACCGGAACTCCTGATCCTCCGCCAGATCCGGTCGGATCACCTTCAACGCGACCCGCTGGCCACGGCGGTCGGAGCCCAGGTAGACCACGCCCATCCCACCCGCGCCGAGCCGTCTGTGAAGCCTGAACGAGCCGACGACACGCGGGTCCTCGCGCCTCAGGCGCATCATCGCCATGTCCATCCCCGCTGCCCGGTCCGTTTGACGAGCCACAGCTTACGTTTCCGCGGCCGGGTGCGCGCAGAGGCCGCGCCCTCACGGCCCGATCGATTGTCAGTGCCGGGTGGGAAACTTGAAAGACGGTCAGGGAATGCGCGAACAGGACTGCCTTGGGCTGCCTGTGATCCCAACCGTCCGTCGCAGAAGGGGGATTGAACCTGTGAAGGGTGATCGCGTGGAGATAGTCGTGGACGCCGGGGACACGACGCGTACGTATGAGGTGGTGGCGAGCAGGGCGGGTCGCAGAGTGGAGACCGCGGTGCGCCGGGGGGTGGTGGAAGTGAGCGAAGTCACCCGAAACGGATCAGTGGTGCGCACCGCCCGCTTCATGGCGACGCGGGTGCTGGCGCTGGTCGAGCAGCCGGTGCCGAGGGAGGACAGCTCGGAACAGTCGGGGCACACCGGACGCCCCCTCCGGGAAGACCCTGAGACCTAGGTCCTCATCTCCACCCAGGGGAGTACACCGCAGGTCATCGCTCATCCTCCGGGAGGCCCGGCAATCGGTACGAGGGCATGACGACCGATCGCCGCCGCGCCCGTAGATTTGAGGTCAAGCGGCGGGTGCAGCACTCGTCCCCCGAGGTCAGACACCCGCCGCTGCCAACCACATAGATGCTCGGTCAGGAGAGGGACCATGGCCCACACGGCACCGCGGACGGCGATCCGCACAGGACGCAAGGCGTACAGCGCCGCGTTCCGCCCGCGTCGTCAGGGTCAGCGCCACCCCTTGGTGGCGACAGCGATGGTCCTTCCCCTGGCGGCCCTGCTCGTAGTCGTCTTCGGCGGCTGGGACGCGGTGGTCACACAAGCGTCGTCCGTGGGCGTGATGCTGGGGCGCTGAGCGGCGCCCCAGGCCCGGAAGAGCGGTCCGGGCGGGGACATCCGGCCATGAAACCCCGTGGGGACGGGGGTGCGGCGGACGGCACAAATGCCCGCGCAGCTGGGGAGCTGCGCGGGCATTGTTTTGCCCTGACACCGGGACGGACCGGTTTCCCCGACTGCGAGCCCCTGGGGCACCGGGGCGCAGCCCCGTGCCTTAGGGGCGCGGGGAACTGCGCGACCGGCCCCCACCGGCCCGCAGCCGAAGAACCCACCCGGGGGTCTGGGGGCGGAGCCCCCGGGGACGACGGGGGTCCCCCTGCTCGAGCGAAGCCGAGAGCTTGGGGGAGGGTAGGGGCGGCGGGGCGGAGAACGTACGCTCGCGAGGTACCGACCGCACACCCCAGGGGGCCCCGTGACCGCAGACGTGCTTCCCGCCCTGACCGCGGGCGCGCGCACCGCGGCCCACCCCGCCGACACCCCCTGCACGCACCACGACTCCGTCCTCGCCGACCGCCACGACGGCACCGTCGTCCGCCACGGCGACACCGTGGCCAAGGCCCACGCCCCCGGCACGGACCCCGCCGAACTCTCCCGCCGTCTCGGGCTCGCCGCACACCCCGCCCTCGCCGGCACCCTCCTCGCCCCGCTCCGCCCGAAGCCCGTCGACCTCCACGGCCGCCTGGTCACCTTCTGGCCCTACGGCACCCCGGTCGACCCGGAGACCCCCGAGGCCGCTCCCTGGGAGGCGGCCGCGACCCTGCTGGCCCGCCTCCACCGGACCCCCGCGCCGGACGGCCTGCCGCCCATGCGGGGGTGGCCTCCATCTGCTCGCTGTCCAGCTCCAACAGCTCCGGGGGCAGGTAGTTGCAGAGGTACGCCATCGGCTCCCCGTGGGCGAGCCGCAGCC